>CAILLX010000119.1 GCA_903835185.1 uncultured bacterium
CTCGACCTGTTCGGCGTCAGTAACGTCAGCTTGAATTCAGATGGACATGCCAGACTGAAACCATGGTCATTAAAGCGGCAAATTTAAACTGTCGCTAGCGGCAAAAAGTCTTGACGCCAGACAATCTTACAGAGCGATAGCTTAGAAACCATCTCCAATGCATGTTTAAGGGGAACATGGTGGATCTCACAGGGTCCGTCTTCTTGCCCGAATGGATTACCTTCACAAAAACACGTATGATCACATTCCCTTTCGCGGTCACCGCAACGTTGACAGCCAGCATCTATGCGAACATATGGAATGCCGATGGAATTGCCTTTTCTTCTGGTTGTAGGTAAACTGAACATGTCTTATAGCTCCTTTAGCCACTTTTCGCCGGGTGGCTTTTCGCTGTTTTAGGGTTACTGCCATCTAGTGCCGGCTCATGCCGCACCGCTTGCGGCTTCCATCTCTTGGTACTTAATGATGCCGCGCACAGACACAAAGGCCCTGCGGCTATCTGTGTGATACTCCAGCTCTGGGTGCTTCTTTGTGCTTTTCCAAACATTCAATGTATGGACGGCTACACCCATAACCTTTGCACCTGTGGAATAAGTGAGCCTTGGACCATACCGGTGATGTGCGCCGGCAAGCTCCACACCCAGTAATTGGATTTGCTGACAAAAATTGGAAATCTGCTCCGTCATCACGAAAGAATCAGCTTTCTCGATAGTAGCCGGCGTTGACCATAAGACATTTCGTGCCATGGGTATCTCTCCTTTTATATTGCGCACGCGAAAGCCGGGTGATGTATCGCACCGCAACTGCTTTACGTTCGCGTTATATCAGCATACTTCCGAGAAGAGCGTCCTTTTGTGAGCAACAACCAGCCAGCACAGAACTCTAGTGCTGACTGGTTTCAATCTGGCTTCCCGTGTTGCTTATAGCGACTCTGGGTTCAGTTTCTTATTTCTTGGGTTTTTACTCACTGGATGTCGGACGCATAGACATTGCGGCTTCCACCAACTGGTGCGCCTTCTCACAGTATTGAACCTTGACTCTCTCCCCATGCTTTGTTTTGGAATAGTTGGCCGGCACCTTCCCCCCAGATGCCAGCCTATATTGCTGTAAGCCATTCAGGTAAAGATTGCTATATGCCACTTTCACGCCAGCCGCCTCCAGCGCCGCA
This sequence comes from uncultured bacterium, assembly GCA_903835185.1. Classification (GTDB taxonomy): domain Bacteria; phylum Cyanobacteriota; class Vampirovibrionia; order Obscuribacterales; family Obscuribacteraceae; genus CAILLX01. The sequence continues at coordinate 1,169 of CAILLX010000119.1, forward strand.
ACAATGAGCCTCTCGAACAGGCTGTTCCGGGTGGTTGCTGGCTTGTTCTTAGCTGGTAATGTCTGCATCATCCAATGACATATATTCTCTGCCGTCCACAATGTTGCTCGCCGGAAGTCGGGGATTCCGCCTGCCGTTAGGTATTTCATACATAATGTAATAAGGTCAGTCAGCGAGTCAAGCACCGCCGGTAGCCCATAAATAGTCTCCATAGCGCAGGCGCGATCATCGTGTAATGTTCTGTCCTCGTCTTGATCATTCGCCTGGTCTCCTTGCACCATTAACCATATGTGCAAAGTTGTCGCTTCATTCTTTGTCCTGTCCTGCGTTCCGTCCTCTAATTCCCAGCGCAAATCTGCCATCAACTCACGAAAATGCTTGAGGTCTGACTTGTAGGCGCTCTTTGTCATGCAAGAATCGACCAAATGGGTCAGATCTCTCAGGGTGGCACGCAGCGTGAAAACTGCCTCGGTTTTCTGACGAACATCTTGGCAAAAGAGGTCATACTCTTGCTGATTATGCTGCTTCTTCTGCTTCTTGAGCTGCTGTCTATACTCTTTCAAACATTGCTGGTGAGCATAGAAGTCGATCACCTCCAGGTTGCCCAGTCCGTTTATTGGCTCAGACTTGCATCCTTGTAGTGGTTGATCACTGGATAGATCATGCTTGAGGTTCGTGGCGAGATCTTTTACCCGTTTGAGCCACTTCTTGAGTGCCATGCGATGCTCACGATCGCCAGCTTTGTCTATGGATGCTTGCTTTATTTCTTTGGCTCTGTGGCTGATGATTTCCTCAAGCCCGGTGATCTGGTCTTCAGCGTCCAATACTGTTGAACCTTCAACTATTTCCCCCGCTTTCAGCCGTTTCGTGTCCAGACGTGTTTTTAATTCCAGCTTATAGCCATCTGGAAAGCACTGCTTCAGCTCATTCCGTAGCTCATCAGGCAGCCTGTATGTCATTAGTACCGCGCCTCCTTCAATGCGCTCCTTCAGTGAAAAGAGCCAGCACAGGCGATGAAGGAACCGCTTTTCAGGAGCTACCCTAGTGCTGGCAAGGCTTTTATTCTACAGTGTTAGCAAAACGGATTTGACTTTTCGGCCCAGACTCGGTGCCATACGTCGCCAGGTGCGCTTTGCGGTATGATGACCATTTCCATCTGGACAGAGCAAAAGCGTAAAGTTAGTGGTGCCGAATGGTTACTAGGCTTTCTCATCTTTTAGCGCCAGAAATAGAAGAATAGGCCACACAAATGGAATCCAAAACAGGCACAGATTCATTAGTATTATCACAGTCGTATTATGCTTTCCCTTGTTAAATGCAATGCTTGAAGGCAAGAAGAACACTCCGAAAAACCAGATAATGGACAGGAGAAAGAGCCCGAGCACTAGGAGCCACAAGACCAGCTGTGCTCCAAGCGTACCGAGTGGCTGTAAGTGTGCTACTAACGAAATGACCATGTCATTCAGTACCAGACCAATACCTCCAGCAGCAATGGCCACCGCCGCCAGCTTTAAGCCGATCATTCGTTTTGGAGTCAGGAAGAACACTAATACTCCTCCCAGCAACAGATTTGGGACAAGAGCCAGCAAAAGAATCTCGGCTCCATTGGCAATAATCTTGAGGAGCGCTTCAAGATGGTTCAGATCCATGCTTGTCCTTCGGTTAAGCCCACACAACAATCCGCCACAATATACCAGAGAATGGTTGCGCAGTGATTTGTGCCAGTTCCCCTTTTGCCGACTGCATTAATGGCAACCTTGATGGTCTCTACTCTGCCGCTCCTTTGCGCTTCTTGTCTAACTCGATTACTGCCGCCGGCTCCTGCATGGCCTTTTCCTTCGCTGCTTGCCAGTCAGACTGTACCTGCTCTCGTCCTTTCAATTGAGCCTGCTGCGAGGTCAAGCCGTAGTGCGTTTTGGTCGTTTCTAAGTCGGCATGTCCCAGCGCATCACTTGCAATAGCAAGGTCTACATGCTTCAGCATGTGTGAACACAAGCTGCGGCGCAAATCGTGAATCGTGAGTCTAGCATTGCCTTCCAGCAATCCCACACGCTTTCTAAGGGTCGTCCAGCACCGCTTGAAGCCAATAAGATGCCCTGTTTTTCCGTCGCCGGGAAATATATAAGCCTTGCCGGGGTGCAATCCCCGCCGCCTTTGCAGGATAGAAAGCTCTTGTTTGCCTAGCGCGATAACTTGCGGCTTGCCGCTCTTGGTGTCTGGTATGCGCCATAAGCCGCTCTGCCAGTCAATATCCTCAAAACGCATAGATAAGAGGTTGTCTTTTCGCGCTCCAGTAGCAAGGTCCAAGAGAATAAAGTCACGTAAGTCAACGTTATCTGACTTATCCAGCGCTACCAGTAGGCGGCCTGCCTCGTCGTCACTTAAGATGCGCTTCCTCGCCTGTTCTGGGTACAACTCGATGCCTTCAAACGGGTTCTCACCTTTATACAGTCGCTCTCGCTTTATCATGCGGTTGTAAACTGCCTTCAAGATCTGGACTGTTCGGTTTGCTGCGTATGCGCCACGTTCCTTGTCTATATCCTCATGCAGTTGCCGCGCCGCATGGTATGTCACTTGTGACAGCTTCCGGTTCCTTATAGCCGGCTTCACCCGTTCAAATACCTTCCGGGTGTCTTCTGGCCGCTTTGTCCTCGGCTTAAGGTGCTTTTCGTAATAGATGTCGAATGCGCCTTGAAGTGTCAGATTATCCTTTGCATCCTTTGGGGTGCCTCCTTTGGCAATCACGCCTCGCCATTCTGCCGCTTTTCCTCGCGCCTGGTCTATTGACACATCAGGAAAAGCTCCAATCCTTATCCGCTTATGATCGCCGTCAATCTTGCGATCCAAATAGAAGGTTTTGGTGCCTGCTGCCGTTACCATGAGCTGTAAGCCATGTTGATTGCTGTCGTGGTGCCAGTCACACTTGCCTTTCTCGGCTGCCGGCAGCCTAGTAAGCGCCTCTTTTGTGAAATTAATGGTTTTCTTAGCCATATTTCCGCTCCTGGTGTGATTTTTAGGGATTTCCCACTCTCGCCTCTATACCGCTCCAGATTCCACCTGATAGTCCGTCCTGATGGTTCTATGCACGTCCCTGTGGTATTTTATGGTTCCATCCGATTCCACCCAGATTCCACTTTACCGGTGAACTCAGACTGATTTCCATTAACTTCAGTGTATCATAGGACTGGATGCAAAAGGCTGTAGAGCGTCTGCCACTGTGCTCTTTTAACCTCAGTGCATCTCAGCGCACCCATGCATCCGTATATCGTCTGCACGACTTCGAACCATGAGGTCGTAGGTTCGAGTCCTACTGGGCGTGAAGACTACAAGCCAGTTTCGAGATGCAGCCCTTCGGGGCTGTTTTGTTCCCTATCGCCTCCCTGTCGCTTCGGCTTTGAGCATCAGTCTCCAAAGAAGAGCCGCCGTTCTTCATGTGGTAGTCCGAGGTGAGCACGTTAACAGTAGGTGGTCACAGGCGCAAAGGTCGCACCGCTGAGCCTTCCCGCAATTGCAAGCCCCCCGTCAGACCGGCACCGTACACCCCCCCCACCGGTCAAGCCATGCGTCGCCAGGACACCTCTGAAAATTGTGAGGTACCCCAAACCTGTTTTAGGCTGCTATCACCAACAGAACAAGAGTTACGTTGAGCAGTATCTGCAACAGCGCTTAGTCATACATTGGCTGCTGTTACGATGGTGTTGTAAGTAGTGGCATTAGGTAAGGCGCAAAATGTTATGGATACAGCTACGAGAGCCATAATCAGCAACGATATTGCACTCTCAATTAGAGAAAGGATCAGACCACCACTCAAGTGGGCTGGCGGCAAGGGGTGGTTGGTCTCACATCTGCGCACACTCTGGGCAGAACACTCTCATAGGCGGCTAGTTGAGCCATTTTGCGGTGGGTTAGCGGTGGCTCTGGGTCTGATGCCAGAACATGCTCTATTGAATGATATCAATCCGCATTCAATTAACCTTTACAGGCAGCTTCAAGCAGGTCTAAGAACTGAGCTGTCCTTGCGCAACGAGGCTGACTATTACTACGAGCGCAGGAAGGAATTTAATGCATTGGTTGCGGAGGGCAAGGCTGACAGTAGCCATGTTGCAGCACTGTTTTATTACTTGAACCGGACCGCCTATAACGGACTCTGCCGCTTCAATAAGACGGGCAAGTTCAATGTTCCGTTTGGCAAATATGCCACCATCAAGTATAAGAAGGACTTTGCTGCATACCAGCAGGTCCTTAAGGGCTGGGAGTTTTCGGCGGTCGATTTCCAAGATGTGACCATTCAGCCAGAGGACTTTGTATATGCTGATCCGCCATATGATGGTGTGTTCTCTCAGTACACTAAGGAAGGTTTTAGCTGGGATGACCAAGAGCGTCTGGCAATGTGGCTGGCTCTCCATCCAGGACCAGTCGTTGTGTCCAATCGAGCAACAGAGCGGATTCGCGCACTATATAAGAAGCTGGGTTTCAAGCTTCAATTACTTGAGGCACCAAGAAGGATAAGCTGCACCGGCGACAGAACTAAAGCCCGAGAAGTATTAGCCACACGCAATATCAAGCATGTGTGGACATAAGAACGGGGGACCCACCGTGCCAGACGGGGAGCCGGTGTCACTGATAGGTGCAGTTTCAGTTGACTGCCTGGTGGTTGATACTTAAAGTATCCAGGCAGGTAATATGTAAGCAGTTGCATAGTAGAATCAACACTACAAATTAGGTGTAGGTATAAGCACCCGATGAGTAAGCTTCAAGTCTTGAAGAACTGCATGACACATCCGTTACGTTCAAAAGGATCAGGTTAAAGTACGATGCCCATACTTCAGGATTTCTTTGCGAAGATCAAGTGTCCTATGTCGTGGTTCGATGAAACCAACGTGTCGGATGATCATATTCGGCTGCTAGCTTACGAGCTATGGTTACGGGAAAGCTGCCCCAGTAGTAGGGAGAAAGAACATTGGGATCGCGCATCTCTTGCGCACTCCTGCATAAACAAGGAAGAACTTACTTTCTTTTGTCATGCTTGCCTTGAAGTCAATCAATATGGACGGAAGTCAGCTGCGTTGGAATATGCTTGCTATAACTGCAATTCAAGTAATTTTCTGTCTGGCAATGGCGCGGAACCCATTTTCGGAGAGCCAGTTCCTGCCAGACCTAAAGTGCCCTCAGTTGAACGGTGGAAGATTTATTTGGATGAACGTAAAGCTATAGACGAGTACTTGTTACGGGTAAATCTTTCATTTGCTCAGGCAATGGTCACCATCCCTGCTGGTGCAATAGCGATCACAGTCCCCATTCTGTGGAACATACAGGGAGTTCCAAGAAGACCGGAACTGCTCTACTGCGGGTGGATCTGTGTTGGAGTAACCCTCGCATTAATGCTTGGATCTATGATAGCTTCAAGAGTTCAATACAATTTGGCTACGGATAACTTGGATGGTCAATATAAGTTCGAGCTTGTCAACAAGCCGTACAACCCCAAAATAGTCCCTCCTTGGTCTACCTGGATTGAAATTATGGCAATGGTTGTCTTGGTTTTGGGTATGGTTGCTATACTGTCATTTTCCGTGCTCAATGCACCAGGGCGTCTGAATGCCAAGCAAACAGTGAGTACGATAGACATTTCGAGACTGAAGCAATATCGGGAAGATTTAGCTCGCAGGGATTTACTTGACGCGATTATCAAGGAGCAAGGTATGAGTAAAGAAGACCGTCCCGTTGGAAAAAAAACGTGATACGCGAAACCAAATCTGAGCCTCCAAAGCCTTCAGTAAAACCGACTACAATTCCACCAGCGGCGCAAAAGCCAACACCAGGGAAGAAGACCCCATAACAGTATAGAGTTGTAATTCGCCATGATGATCCTGAAAGCGGAGGCAAGCACATGACAAACGATGACTCTTTGAACATTGACAAGAAGTCTGTTGACATGAAACCGTTGCACGAAGTACACCCTTGAGTTGAGTGCTCACGCGCGGGAAGATGGGCTAGTCTCAGTTCATTAGGTTGGCTGAAAGTGGTTTTGTCTTTGAGCCAACCAGCGGTCCGGAAGGAAGTCGTCAATTTGAGA
>CAILLX010000120.1 GCA_903835185.1 uncultured bacterium
CTTTGCAATATGATTCATGCTGAAGCACAGAACTCAAAAATGCACCCAATGTCAAACTTGAAACACCCTTGTTTTGCTGGGCACAACTTGTCAGCGCTGACTCACCGCCTTCCCTGCAGCGGTACACGCAGCGCCGCAGGCGGGCAGCTGACACACCACATCTCCACGTTGCCGGAGCAGCATCACAACACTATCTTGCGGTTTTGCGACACTCCCGCCGTTTCTTACGGTTTCGCGTTGACAATCTCAACCATTTGAGCGAACATCTGAACAGAAATTGGTTTTGGAGTTGCTTGTCCAACAAGGAGATATTCAAATGACTGTGTTTGGCTGTAAGAGGGGCTTAAGGTCGTTTACACTCATCGAGCTGCTTGTTGTAATCGTGATCATAGCCATTCTGGCTGCGCTGCTTTTCCCGGCTTTGGCAAAGGCGCGTGAACTTTCAAGAAGGACGGCGTGCTGCAGCAATCTGCACCAGTTTGATCTTGCGCTTCAGGCTTTCTGTTATCCGCCTGTGAACGCCTACCCTGGTCATCTGAGCCAGCTCGATCCTAACGATGTCAGCACGAATCTCTTTATTTGTCCGGGTGACTTTTCCAGAGTACCCGCGACGAGTGTTGGTGCAGTCATTGCTACCAACTCCAGCTACTACTACGTCCCAAATCGTTCCCCTGCAAGCAAAGCTGGCTACAAGATCATATTTGACAACAACACTTCCTACCACAACGACAAGGGCTTGTGTGCACTGGACACAGATCACTCTTGCGTATTCACCACTAACATGCCTGTTCCTAAAGTTGGGGACACGGCTGGCTGTTTTGGCACCTCAAACGGAACCGAGGTCCCCTACTAGCACGTCGACAAAGATCAGTGTGCAACATGAACAGAAGGGCTGAGTTTCGTGTTCATGTTGCAGGGCTATATTGTCGCGGCACTAGATCTGACGTCTAAGTTCTGGCACGTCGTGTTGACCGTGACGGTCGAGCGATGTGAAGCGTTCTGTTCATTCTTGGACGCGATATTACCTTGCGATCGCGATGCGCTCTAGTCAGACAATGAGCATGCAATCCCCGTAGCTATAGAAGCGATACTTCCTTGCAACGGCTTCCCTGTACGCCCCTAGGACCAGTTCCTTCCCGGCGAAGGTACAGATCATCATCAGCAACGTTGATCTAGGCAGATGGAAATTGGTGAGAATCGCATCAACTGCGCAGAACTTGAACGGATGCCTGATAAACAGGTTTGTCCGGCCCGCAGATGGCTCCACGCTTCCTGTGCCCATGGCCGCCGTCTCGAGCGCGCGAACCGTTGTTGTGCCGATGGCAACAACGCGGCTTCCTCCCGCCTTGGCGGCCCGAATCAACTCCGCAGTCCTAACTGGAACTGTAAAGCGCTCAAAGTCCATGACATGCTCATCGACTCTTTCACTCTTCACAGGTTTGAACGTACCGGCTCCTACGTGAAGAGTTATGTTCGCCCGAAGTATTCCACGCTCAGCAAGCTGATCAAGCAATACCCGCGTGAAATGCAGGCCAGCTGTCGGGGCCGCGACCGCACCAGGGTGCTCCGCGTACACCGTTTGGTATCGTATCCTGTCCTCTGGAACCAACCCATCAGGACGCTTTATGTACGGCGGCAAAGGAGTTTGGCCTGATTCCTCAAGAATTTCCAGCAATGGCCCATCTGCATCCAACTCGACGACCACCTCGCCGCCGCCATGGACCACGGACAGAATTCCTGCCGAAATCCTGCCGCCAGCCAGCTTGAGACGAACTCCAACCCGCTGCCGACCAGACATCCTGCATAGTGCTTTC
>CAILLX010000121.1 GCA_903835185.1 uncultured bacterium
GACACTCCTGCGGTACTGCCTAGCGTCAGGTTGCCGGCTGTCTGCAGCAATACACCAGAGGCACCAAATATATTGTGGTTGACTGTCATATCTCCGGCTGTAGAAATGAGATCAACTCCTTGCCCTGTGATTCCACTTGCGCTAATCCCGCCAGAGACAGTTATGGATTGGTAATTTGTGACAATAAACTGTGAGCCACTCGATGTGTTCCCGTTTGGACCAATCGTCAAGGTAGCGCCTGAATTACTGATATTCACAGTGCCGGAAGTATTAGCTGTCAGGTTGGTTGCGGATGTGTTAATAGGGTCTATCGGTGAATAGGTGCCGATATCGCCAGAGCCTGAGCTGATTGACAGGGTGCCAGCAATGATTCTTCCGGATGACTGTGTGATATTGCCGGAGTGGCTTGCCCGTATGTTAATAGCGCCAGTGGTGGGGCTACCAGCATTGATACTGGCATTGATGGCAATGTCAGCAGTGCTGGCAACTGTAGTGGCTAGGTTTATGCTTCCTCCAGAAAGAGTAATACCTCCGGCGACAATAACTCCATTTCCAGTGATACCGACACTGCCTGTACTTCCTGATATTGAACCTGTGCCAGTATTGACGGCACCGAGCGCATTAATAGTGAGAGTTTTTGCTCCTAGCATGATTGCAGGGTTAGAGGAGGTTGCATAATTTCCACCGGTTTCAAAATCAAGCGAATAATTGCCAGCTCCAGTTCCTGATACATCAATTGGTCCGGCAAGAGTAATGCCAGCTGTATTATTAGTGCTACCAATAACCAGTGTCCCTGCTGTTATTGCCCTCATTGTAGCGGTAGATACATTGAAGTCTCCAGTGCCCCCTGCTATTGAAATGGTTTCACTATTGCTTGATGGAGAGAGTGATACTGAACCTATCCCTGCATCGACTGCTCCAGCCAGGGTCACACTGCTGCCATAAATATAGATTGGGCTGTTTGTTGAAGAAATAGTAGTTAAAGGAGCATTTAATACTTGGCCAGTGGCAGAGAGAGTCACCGAGGTACCACCAGTTATGTTGGCGTTGACGCTGAGGCTTCCAGCAGTTGTGCGAAGAGATAGATCGCCGGAAGTTGTAATTGCGCCTGCGATTGTAATGTGCTCGTCGTTGACCAGCTTAAATGCTGGGCCACCACTGCTTGCCATTCCGCCGCTCCCAATTGTAAGTGCAGCTCCTGCTCCTGTATTGCTAATGTTCACAGAGCCGCTGGTATTGACGAGGAGGTTTGTGACCGTTGTGTTTATTGGAGCTGCCCCTGCAATGCTACCGATATCTCCTGAGCCTGACACCATTGTCAGGGAAGCAGCTGTAATGGCTCCAGAAGAAGATGTGATGTTTCCAAAATTGTTGGCAGTTATGCTAATTGAACCTGTTGTAGCACTACCAGCATTGATACTGGCATTGATTCTAATGTCTCCAGTGCTGCCTGCTGTTGCGGCTAATTCTATGCTTCCTCCAGAGAATGTCATATCACCAGCAACAGTAACGCCATTCCCTGTGATACTGACGTTGCTTGTACTCCCGGTCATGGTCCCTGTACCTGTATTGACTGTTCCGAGAGCATTAATAGTCAGATCATGCGTTCCCAGGACAATTGCTGAGTTCTCTGGTGAACGATAGGTCGCTCCCGTTTCAAGATCGACAGAGTACGCACCAGGACGACTTCCTGTGACATTAAGTGGTCCTGCAAGTGTGATGCCACCAGTATTGCTTGTATTGCCAATAATCAGTGTTCCTGCTGTTATTGCTGCAAGGTTGCTGCTCGATATATTGAAATTACCAGTTCCGCCAGCTACTGATATTGTCTCTATTGTGTCATTTGGAATTAAGGTCACTGTGCCTGAACCTGCATTCACAGAGCCACTGAAGGTGACATTATTTGCTGAAATATTGATCGGTGAAGCACTTGAACTGATGGATGTCGATAGAGCATTACTGACAGTGCCTATACCATCGGTTGTAATTGAGACACCATTTGTCCCTGTTGCATTGGCATTGAGTATCACTGAGCCATTAGAACCGGACGATGTTTGTAGTACAAGAGTATTGCCTGAAATAGCATCATTTGTTGTGATATTGCCACTGGCTGTCAGTTGTAGAAGCCCCGATGTAGCTGCTACTGTCCCGCTTGTTGTGATATCTGCTCCAGTACCTGTGGTTGTAATCTGTAGCTGACCACCAACCAGCGACGCACCAATAGATAGTGGCCCTGCGTTAGAGACATAGCCGCTCCCTTGTGTATTCACCGTGACCGTTGAAGTTGATGTATACAAAGGATTGCCTTCGCTGGTTCCGTAAATGTCTCCCGAGCCAGATTGGAGATTCACAGCAGTACCGCTGACAACCCCGGACAACTGAGATATTGACCCGGAGCCATGAGCAGAAATGGTAGTTGTTGTGCCGCCGCCAGCATCTCCACCCAGGGTAATATTGCCATTGCCAAGCGTGGTCTCAAGGGTCAGAGTTCCTCCAGCGCCTATCATCATGCTGTCAGTTGTAGTTAATGCTGCCGTGCTTGTGACCAGTACTGTCGCTGCTCCGCTTTGTGCTATAGCTCCTCCGATTGTCACTCCATTGCCAGCAATA
>CAILLX010000122.1 GCA_903835185.1 uncultured bacterium
CTCTTAGATCCAGACGATGATTTACTCATGGTGACCTCCTTGTCACAGATTTGTACCTTTGCAAGATCAAACCTACCCAGGCTTAATCCGCTTGGTCAGGGGGTCACCAACTAAATCAACGACAAAAGGGACAAGCTCTTGGACTTTTTCCTCTTTTTGCATCTATTTGGGAATATAGTATCTGGCATTTGAAGGACGCGCCAACTATATAGATCAATAAGTCAGGCACAAAAAATTCAGGGCAGAAAAGACTCTTGCGAGTTTTTCTGCCCCTCCACCCCTGGCTTGTCGACCCCTCTTTGTCTGACAGTTGTCTCGCAGCCTAGCTCCGATGGTGCAAGGCAAGTTGTAGTCCGTCCTTACGGTAGACTGCATTCTTTACCTCCCAACCGGCATGAGCACGAGCTGTGTTTTTACTTTCCGCTCGGGGCTGGAACTGCTCACGACCCGCAACACAGCCGTTTTGCCTGCAGAAGCTCCATTTGCAGTATGGTTGAGCTTTACTGACATGGTGGTCGAATGCCCGCCATCAAGGTTCAAAGCAGAAGTACAGCCCAGATTTTTCATCACAACTGAAAGCTCTGTAATGGTAAGTCCGCTGGAATTAACACCCTGCTCCGGACCGTCAACAGCCACCAGAAGAACCTGTCCGGCAGCGGTAATACCGACAGCAGTACGCGACGTGCGACTGGTAGAAGAGATAACGTCCAGGTAGCGTCCGCGAGGATCTCTCCTCACAAACGCCTCCTCGACTGTGGTGACAGCAGGCAGCAGCTGCGGTCCTGCCTGCAGGCAGTGCAAGAGCTTGCATCCTGCTGGCAGAGCATCGTTGTGCCGTGCAATCTCAACTGTCACTCTGCCGAAACAGCCGGTAAGGATGCGCAGTTCAGATCGATTGGCAATCTGCTCTTTGTAAGCCGCACTGGGATCTTTGTGCGACTTGCTGCCAGTACTGTGGGTTGATGGATCCTTCGCCTGTACGCCGTCAATGACCACATAGCCTGCAGCCTGTCCGGTGCTCAGGTTGAAGAAGCCACCATTGACAGCTGCACTGGCACCCAGGTGCGCAGCAATAGTGGATGTATGGGTGATGGAACGACAGAATACGGGACGCAACTGCCACTGTCCCGAATTCATGTCCACCCAGACCACATGGACTTTCGCCCCTCCGGCAGAGGCAGGGAAGTAGTAAGCCCCATCGTTGGGAGCAATTGGCGTGTACCAGTGCTCGCCAGAAGGGCTTCCGAGAGCATCTACACAGAGCAAGAAAGTGAAGGCCGTGCTGCAGGCAAGCAGCAGGCATATGACGAAGAGCCTGCACAGCCTTAACATTTCTATCCCTTCCTTCTTGAGATTTGTTTGGCAATGCGTTGCGTACAGGCGAGCAGCGAGAGAGCGCGTTGTCCTCTCCCGCTGCATCGCACTGCTGTCGTCTCAGCTCACGAGTTTGGCGATACCGGTATTTTTGGTGTCGCCCTTGGTGTCGTTTGTAGCATCGACCTTGTCGGTGCCACTGGCATCTGTGCCGCCGGTTTCGTCAGCGTCGCTGGCTTCGTCGAGAGCGGTCGGACCAGCAGTGTTGTCGATGGAGATAAGCACGAAGGCGTGGTCAGTGAGAGCTCGACCGATTCTCGAGTCGGAGAACCACTGAACGACGTTGTACCCGCTGACAGTGTGCTTGAAGTTGAAGAGCACAAACCCATCTAGCCGAGATCCCATCTGGTGAGTAGCAGTGGTATCGTCGGGCTCAACAAGAACTCCGCCAGACTCGAACAATGCATCGAGATCGTGAGTCCGATCGAGTGGACAGTTGAGATCGCCGCCAAAGATGGCCGGCTCTCCACCCTGCTCCTCAATGGCCTTGCCAACCTCTTCTGCTTGGAGCTTTCGTACAGGCGAGGATTTCTGCTCGTTGGGCCTCATTGCCTTGAGGTGTGCAGCCGCAGCAGCAGTCTTGAAGTCGCTCACCACATCAGCAAGCATCTGGTAGAGGACCGGGCGCAGGTCAGGAATCCCCTTGACTGACGCCACCTTATCGAAGATCTTGGACGAACCGGTAGCTGCGAGCCTCGGGTGGACCATCAGTCCAACAGCCTGTCCACGACTGTTCGGCTTGCAGCAATAGTGAGCGTAACCGATGGCATCGGCGACCACGGCAAGACCTTCCGGGTCGACCTCAACCATGATGATCACGTGAGCATTCTTGAAGATCCTCGACCAGGAAGGCAAATAGAACAGTGCCTTCTCCTTGGTGAGGAACTCACAGTTCTGAATGGCAATGACTATATTGCCGTTGTGATCGGCCTCCTGAAGTCCAGCAACAGCAATCAACTCGCTGATGACCTGATCCATCAAAGCCGGACCCGGGAGACGCTGATTGTCACCACCCTGCTCCTTACCACCCTTGCCGCCCTTGCCCTTACGCCCCTTGCGAGCATCCTTCTCCCTCTTCGCGGAACTGTCACGCCGGTCATTGCGGCGCTTCTTGAAAAGTTCTTGAAAAAGGTCCCAGGGCAGCTCGACTACCTTTGCCTTCGAACGCGGCAGCTTCAGCAGCGAACGCTTGTGCTCCTCGCCGGAGGGCATGGGGGTATCAACCTGCCTGCCTTCCAGCAACTTCCTGGGCACTTTCACATGCTTCGTCGGTCCCGGATGAACAATATGGCTCTTGCCAGGCGGTGCGATGACATAACCGACGACGTACCCCTCGCTGTCAAGCTCAACTGCCTGAGGATCCGGGTGCGGGTGAACAGTCAGATTCTCTGAATGCAGCTGGGCAAGAGTCTCAGGATCCAGATCGTCGTCCAGCTCATCAAGGTCGAACGGCATTGCCGGACCGACGACCTTGGGAAGCTGGGGCTCCTTAGCTTCCGGCGCCAGGATAATCCTTGTCCAAGCAGGTCCTTCTGACGGCTGGTCGTCGCTCAGAAGCCTTCGGGAGCGCTTGCTGCCAGGCTTGTCAACGCCAGCAGTAGCCTTCCCCGCAGTGAGCTCTTCAGCAGAGATTGACTTCGGCACCTTTCCAGCAGGCGTGTTGGCAGGGCGCTTCTTCTTTGAGTTAGCCATAATAGGCTCCTTTCCTTGCCGCAAGGCAAATCCACATCAACCTGCACGGACGCCGGCAGGCATGCATAGAACAGTCAGCACCAGAGCAGCGCGCACACTGCAGCGGTGGCACAGTAGATAGGGTTGCCGCAACGAGAGTCTGTACCTGGAGCTGCTGTCGTTGCTTACATCCGGCTGGTTGCCTGTCCCGTGACTTGCTTCTTCGCCTGCTATATCAGATCAGTTCTCAGGCTGATTTGATATATACGAAGGAGGTGAGATGTAGTTATCTGGACAGGGTTTACGGCTTTTAGATATTGATTTAGAAAGAGAAAGTTAGCGTTACCGTACACTTTTCCATTCTCAAATCGCAATACACAAAAGTAAGCATCTTGATTGACAAAAACTGCTGCAACTCAGCTCATAAGAGGCTAATAATCTTCTGGTTGAGCGTGGCTACAGGTGAGCTTGCAGCTCCACCTGCAAATCAGACAACAGGTCAATCAGGGCATGCTTTATTCTCTCTGTTTTCTTGTGTGATTGGTAATGAGGTTTGCTGTTAACACTTAGCGCGGCGATCTAGCTATGTTAAGAGCAAATGTAGATTTCACTATTAAACCAACCGGTCTGCTCACTTGTAGAATTTTTATCGTTTTGACCAGACCTTCATGAATGTTGTCCGAGCTGTAACAGCAAGGGAAAAACACTGTTCCGCCAGACTACAACAAGGATTGCCTTGCTTGCCAAGCACCATGCGCGTATGTCCTGATTTACTTCTCTCAACATTTCAAGATGGTCAAACAGAGGATTTGCTTACAGTGTCCCTCTTCTGTTATGCCATGTATGCTTCGTTTGAGCTTGCTGCTTCAACAGCATTAAGAATCAAAGTTCATCGTTTGATTTAGCCTCATGTCCGCAATTATGCAAAACTCAAACGCAGCCCTGAAGGACAACTGAATAAAACTTGATGGGGAGATGGCGAATAAGCCTTTCCTGGTGGACAAGAAGGTTTGTCCTGCCGTCTCCTTTTTGCGCCTGAGGCCACCTGCACACGCCGCTCCACTAAAATTCAGCCGCTCCAGCGCCTGAATAAACTGTTCAGCAGCCTACATGCACATACCGGGTCAGCGTTGTGCCATCAACAGGGCATCGCCCAGGGTGACCACTCCCTTTTACCAATGACCTGCAGCCTAGAACCGTTTCGCCAGCCCAGGCATTACAGTAACCCCAGCATTCCCCCACTAATGTCACTTTACAATAGTTGCTTTTAAATGCTTCTGGCACTTAGGTTTTAAATATTACCCTCATTTCAAAACCATCAGACGGAAACTTCCTAAGCAAATCACAACACCACTTACCACAGGCAGCAACAGCTTTCAATGAAAGCTTGATGAGTTTGTGATTTTGGATAGCGCCAAGAGAAGTCTGAAAGCGGCTCCAGCAATGGCTGCTGGTGGCAATCTAATGCAGAAGGAAGGTGACAGTCATGGCTCGGAAGAAGAGAACACACGAAGTGCACCATCACAAGACTGACAAGGAAGAGAACACACTGCACATCGAGATCGATCCTGTGAAGGCGGAGCACCGGTCCAGACGCAACGACGACATCGAGCACGGAAGGTACTCCAACCGGGGCGCCGGCGGCGGTGCCCACGGAGGAAGCAACAAAGAGAACAACAGGCGCGACCGGAGGAGGGCGAAACAGGAAGCGCAACACTCTCAGGCCAACGACTGACGGCAGCACAAACGCTGACAGGCAGTCTTAGCAGAGCATGCGACTTTCGAGTCGCATGCTCTGCCACAAACAGGAGCAATCCATCGGCATAGGAGGTGCCTTACAATGTTGACCAAGCTCCTAAGTGCAATAAGATCACTGTTCCACCGCCAGAGCAGCGGACGGACCTGGGCTTGCAAAACTCTTGTGGTTGGTCCCAGTCAGCCTGTTGACGGGGATTCGGTTGCATGCACAAAAGCGCTGATAACACATCTGCGCAACCTGGGCAAACAAGCGTTCACCCTTCCGACTCTGCACAGTTATCCGCAACTTGCCTGGATTCTCAGCAAGTCGGATCTGCACCAGGCATGCCTGCCGTTTGCCACACCAGAGCTGATTTGCACCAACTTGCAAGACGTATACGATGCAATGCTCAGCCAGTGGCGTCCCGACGAGATTGTGCTTGTGGACGGGCAAATCGACAGGCTGGGTTTCGACCGGCGCGGTGTCCCACTCTTCACAATCGATCATCACGTGGGATCAGGTACGCGCGACGACTCCAAGGCATACATTCAAGCAGCACCATCAGCCGCTTGTTTGCTTATCCAGCGCTACTGCATCTATGACCCGGTGCTGGTTGTAAGCGTGCTCTCCGACACCTTCTGGCTCCGGCGCAACATGCCAGCCACAGCAATTGACAGCCTTTATGCTCTGCGCAAGCACGGTTGCTTGAGCGACGAGGCTCTCATCGACATTCAGTCCAAACTGATGGTGGCAAAAGACCCGGACATCGTCGGTGCGGTGAGAAGCAGCGACCTGCGTTATGACAGGCAGAGCAGATCTGTGTTCGCTGCAATGACAACCTGCGACCATGCCATTCACCGCGACGTGGTAGCGCTGCTCGGCTACTATTTCCACAACCTGTGCGTAGTGCGGGGAGACGGCTACGTCTCTTTCACCACCAGAGAGCGTGACAAAAGTGTGCGTTCTCTGGCCATCGCCTGTGGTGGCGGCGGTCACGACCACTCAGCTGCTGCTCTCCTGGACAGCATGGAACGCCCACGCCTCGATGAACTGTGCGCTACCTTCATGTCTCACTTTGCGTGCAGCCAGTGAACGTTCAGCTCTCCGGTCTCAGCTTATGAGCCTGGTGGCTCTTCAATTAAAAAAGAACCTTATTCATACCTGGCAGTGGTCTGGCTGTCCGGTATCAGTGACTGTCTTGGAACCAGGCAGGTGCATAAAACAACAAGGAGGAGTCTTACCATGAACTGTAAAGGGTGCGGAAAAGTGATACCGGGAATCAATCTCGAATTCGGTGGGGCTGTTCGGCTTTCGGTCGACGGCGATGACTACGCGTGCAACTCGGGCTGTGTGGAACGCGCACGCGCTGCCCAGAACCGCGATATGACAGTGATTGCCGATCCGGCAACCAACATCTCTGCCTACCTCGGCGCGCCACGGGAGCTCTACCCCCTGGGCAAGGCGACCTACAAGTAGCAGTCTTAGCGAACGCCACCAGGCAATGTGCCTTATCAGTTGAGAAAATACTGCGAGAAGGCGACTTGTTTAGTCGCCTTCTCTTGCAGTATTTTTTGCCATTTGGTCTATTACTCCGCATAGGACTATTTCGAAAATTAAGACACCTTGAAAACTCTCGACAAAAAAAGAGCCTGGGAGAGGTAAGACTCCCAGGCTCCTGTGCAGTTTTCTATTTTGTCTGGATCGGCTTCAGCGACCGAGGAAGAATTTCAGCCCCTTGCCGGGTCTCCGTGCAGCCCTAGCATTTTTCACTGCGGCAAGAACTTCCTTGCAGACATCCTGCGGCGTCATCTCATTGTTCACGTTGATGACGCACAGGCATCCGCGCTTGGCAAAGACCTCAATGATAGGACCCGATTCCTGATGAAACACCGCAAGCCGCTCACGGATAGTCTCGACTTTGTCATCGGCCCGGCGCACAAGCGGGCTTCCGCAAAGGTCGCAAGAAAGGTCTTCCTCCAGACCACTCCAACTGCCATCACATACTGCAGCTGGCGGGTCGAAATGCAGATGATAAGCAAGGCGATAGCGCTTACACTGTCTGTTTGAGCACAGGCGCCTGAAAGCACATCTCTCCTCAATCACCTCATCGGAGGCGTCAAGCAAGATGAGCAGGTCGAGTGCACAGCCCCATTGAGCTAGCTGCGCGTCCAGCAGTCCAACTGAGTTGATATGTCGCGGAGCCCCATCCAGTCCACCACCGCCGTCGAAGCGAGGGGCGGACAGAGCAGCACCAATGACAGCCATCGCCAGCGGTGTCGGTACAAGCTTTCCTTCAAGCATGTACCTTTCTGCCTCGAGTCCAATGGCTGTCTTGAGACGAACCTGTTCCCTCAAGGCATCTCCGACGCCGAGCATCGGGAAACCCTCGGCAGACAAAAGTTCTGCTTGCGTTCCTTTGCCGGAGCCTGGTGCACCGCTCAGAGAGAAGAAGAACGCATTGCGGCGACGCCATCGTTTGAAGCCGAGGCGCAACGCCTCGACTTGCCTCTGTACCCAGTTCATATAGCCTCCTGCCAAGCAGCAATTAATTCACTCCCTGGCGGTTGGATTTTGGCAGCTGCTAAGGCAGCACAGTGCCGCCCGCAGCTTTTCCCAGTCTGGACAAAAACATGATTTATTCTGACCTGCTCCACTGCAGTACATGCTCAATATTCCATCTCTCTCCGGCAACGGGAATCACGGTGACTTTGCGGTGAGATAGGTAGTGGCTGGGAGCAAGTTTTACTGCAATAGAAGGGGTGAGATTATGACAATGCACGGTAGCTGATCTTATTCTGGTAACTCAACTCTTTGCATGGAGACTTTTACAGTTTCTGGCAGCAACAGTTGCTTCCAATAGGCGCACAACATTTGGCGCGGCTAGCGCAAGCGCCATTCCTGTTCACACGCTCCACATATAGTCACGGACAGCTGTCCGATTTAATAGACTCTACACAGCACAATCAGCCAGGAAAAACCACTGGCAACCTCTTGCTGTGCCATTGGCTCAGTCAGTCTTACCTCTGCCATGATGCACCAACAGTTTAATCAGACTCTGACGCAAAGCTTCCCACTCCGTTTCTGAAAGCGGCATGAGAAACTGTTCCTGTTGTTTCTTTGTCAGCCTGTTTGCTTTGGCTAAGGTCTTTCGCCCTCGCGGCGTGAGATGAATAAGATTAGCCCGTCTGTCTTCTGTGCTTTGCTGGCGCATCACCAGCTGACGCTCTTCCAGGCGATCGACAATCTGCACCATAGTAGTTCGGTCGATATTATGCTTGTTGCACAAAGCTTGTTGCGTGTTGGCGCCTTGCCCATCAAGAATCCTCAACAAGCCCAACTCTTGAGTCGTCATCCCGAGCGGCTCCAGAGCTGCAGTCACTTTTTCTCTTATGCTGCGCGCAGCCATATTCAATAGAAAACCGGCACTGTTGCTTAAGCTGGCAGGAACAGCCTCATATGAATCTGCATTTTTGCTGTCTTTAGCCATAATTTGCTTGAGTTCCAAAATAATCAGAGAGCCTGAGCTAACTGCTTCAGAATAAGCCACCTTAAGGCTTTAGACACACAGTTTATACGGAGTTAATTAATTCCACAGAACAAAATCTCCCGTTGGCGTCTCATCATCTACTGACAAGCCGTCTGGCATTTTCGCAGCAGTTCCTAGCTTCGCCAGCTAGTGCAAGAAGCGTAACTGTTTAACGATTTGACATGTTGCGAAGTGCTTCGGCGAGCCGCGCTAAGAGATCTTGTCAATGAATAAACTTGTTCACAGCTTTATTGCAATCAGAGATCTCGACGGCGTAAGGTCTGGTTGTCTTATTCATCATGCAACACAATTGAGGTATCACAACCACCTATAGATCTCACGGCTCAAAAGTCTGCCACATGCTTGCAACACTGCTCAAGCAATGTCGTGTCGATCTGTGAATCTCAGTTGTGGACACAATGTCGAAAAGAACGAAGGTACAGTGATGCATACGATATACATCCTGTTTGCTATACTGCTCACTCTTGTTGTGATCTCCGGTATGCTAGCCATGCGGCTCAGTCGGCGCAGGGCTTCTATCTGCCGAAGGCTCGATCGGCTCGAGGAAGCTGCTATCAATTTCAGAAAAGGCAAAGGCTTGCTGCCACGCCATGACAAGCTGAAACGCCAAATCTTTGACTTTGTCAGCCGCCGGCGCGAACGGATTCACTACTGTCAGGAATGGCTCCTGTTGAACACGTTCACGCAGGTCTACAATGAAGCACAAGGTTGGATGCGAGAGCTGGCAAAAGGAGAAGCAGAAAGTCGCACTGCCGAGCAACTTGCGTCTGATCTAGCAGACATTGCACAGAAGATTGGGCTAGTCGAAACCGCTATTCAGCAACAGATACGGGCGATGGAGAAGCGGCGCGACGAGATGGCTGCAGCGGTGCACAAGAAGTTCGCAGAGCGACAAGCTTGCTTGGAAGAGCTGCGTGAAAACGAATTAGCCGGGATTGAGAAGCGCTTCGGCTCCTTTATCGGGAATCTCAAGTCCCAACTTCTAACCGAAGTGACAGTTCTGGAGCAACTGAGGCAAGAATGGTACGAATATAGCCAGCAGCAGCAAAAAGATGCAAGTGTCTGACACACAATCAGGCATCGACAACACCTATAACCATCACCAAGAAAAAAAATCAATCAAGCAGGCGCTAACGAAGAGGGGGCTCGACATGACACGGCAATCTGTGCCGAGTCCCCCACCCTGCTTCGCTACTCTCCCAGTGTGGGGATGTCCAGGGCGTCGTTGATCTTTTGTGACATGCCCTGACCACCCCCATCTTAGCAAGAGCAAAAAGCGACCTCTTCTGGTCGCTTTTTGCACTTTTTGGCCTTTTTTTGCTTGCAAGCATCAACTGGTGGGGTTTTCAGGCGAAGCAATGCAGAACA
>CAILLX010000123.1 GCA_903835185.1 uncultured bacterium
CTCTTAGATCCAGACGATGATTTACTCATGGTGACCTCCTTGTCACAGATTTGTACCTTTGCAAGATCAAACCTACCCAGGCTTAATCCGCTTGGTCAGGGGGTCACCAACTAAATCAACGACAAAAGGGACAAGCTCGAAACTAATTCAACTGCACTAGGACAATTACCAGCATTAGTGGGGTTCCTACGTGTCGTGTCGATAAATAAATGAGCTGGCATAACTACACCAAAGCCTCTTGGGTTTAACACTCAACTCAAACAAGTATGCAGTTTTACAGAATTGGTTAGCGGCTTGAGATTTATTACGACTACCTGTTAGGTCTAGGTATCTTCCAACTCATTTCTCATCAGGTGTCCGCAGCAAAAGGCAAAAACAGCGCAGCTTTCTCAAACTGACCTCTCTGAGTGATAGCAATATCATTTGGAGCATGTTCGTTTTGAACCGTTTGCCTTGTACAGCTGACGCCGAAGTGGACTGAGTTATGTAAGAACAGAAGGAGGAAACTATGTCAAGCCACGAGGTGTGTCTGAGGTCCCAGGAATCGGCGCAGGAATTTTTCGGAAATCCGGCGCAGTTCAAGCGGACGAGCTTGAATGTGGTGGACAGCCCAGGGATCGTCATCCCCGAACTGCCTGGACTTACATATCTGGCCGTCTATAACAGCCCCGGGATTGTCATCTCATCCCTTCCGGCGCTGACTGAGATCGTCATCTACGACAGCCAGGCCATCGTCCTGCCCTCGCTGCCAGCCCTCGTCACGATGACCGTATATGGCAGCCGGGGCATCATCATCGCCAGACAGCAGCTTCCCGCTCTCCGGAAGCTGACTCTGGAAGACTGCCAGGGAGTGCTCATTCCCGAGCTGCCCTCGCTCGATACGCTGACAATCCACCCCCGAAGATTCGGCAGCAACCGGCAGAGTATCGGACAGCAGAACCTTCCACGGGTGGGCATGGCGTAGCGTAGCGGTTCACCGGCCCAGTTCTCAGCCGTGTGCTTCTGTGGGGAGCAGCTTTCACCAGCTGCTCCCCACTAATGAAGCATAAGGATCTCGGGGATCGCTCTGCACCAGAGGAGAACTGGGCGGCTGTATCTTCCCAGACGTGAACACCGTGTTCAACTGCACTTTGACCTTAAGTCTGTCGTGAAAGAATCTGCATGCAATCGGCACACCTTGCCGCTTTTGGAAGTTTTGAAAAATGCTTTGAGCAACTATATGTGGGAGGAGAAGCATCATTTGAAATAAGCGTTGAAATGTCCAGATGGCAGACCGAACACCCTTGATGGTGTCATCTGAACTGGATCAATCAACGCTTAAATACAAGAACATGGTTGCACTTTGGCTGGTAGCAGCGGGGACAGCGGCGACCGTTGCAGGACGTTTGCACAGCGTCCCCGCGTACTACCCAGGTACAGATGGAGGTGTTGCCAACCGGCTGCAGCAGCCGCTGTCCCTGTTGCCTTTAACGGGCAAGCAAGGACAGTATGACTGTTACAGCAGTTGCCAGCTGGTTGTCTTCTGCCGAGCCGAACTCGAAGTTCTTTTTGTTCGGATTGACAGTCAGATCAGGAGTGATGCCCTGGTTGACTGAGTTGCCGCCGTCACCCAACCAGGCTCCGGAAGGGGTCATGTAGATGAGACTTGTGACGTGCAGCCGGCAGCCGTTAGGCAGGTTCAACAGGCTCTGCCCGATGCCCTTGCCGAATGTTCGCGTGCCTATCACGAAGGCAGCATTATTGTCTCTGATGGCACCGGTAGCAAGCTCGGCAGCAGACGCGGAGTCGCCGTTGACCAGGATGACGACCGGGCGGTGCTTTGCCAGGTATGGGAAGTGGCGAGCTGTCTTCTTCGATTTGGCTTGGCTGGAGTCGCTTGAGCTGGCTTCTGTTTCTACCAGCTGCGTCCTGGTCAATGAGGTGGTGTCCGTTGTCCAGCTGGGGTTGTCCGGGTTGTCGGGGACGCGGTTTTTCTCGATGACGACTGTTCCTTCTTCTACGAAGAGTGACACCACGTCGACAGCCTGGTAGATGTACCCGCCCGGATTGTCACGTAGATCGAGAATGAACGCTTTAGTGTCGCCAAGAGAACACATTGCCTCTGCCACCTGTGCAGCGGCAGTCTGCTGGCTAAAGTCCTCCAGGTGGATGTATGCGATCTGCCCGGGGAGCATCTTGGCGATCACTGCTGGGATTTTGATTTCGGCTCGAACAAGTGTGACCTGGTAGTCTTGTCTGTTCCGTCTGACAGTCACCTGCACAGCAGTTCCCACTTCGCCGCGCAGATGAGAGACGATAGCCTCAAGCTGTTTGTGTTGTGCCGAAAAGTTGCCTATGGAAACCAGCGCATCTCCAGCTGCCAGGCTGACCGCTGCAGCAGGTGATCCTTCGGTAACCTTCTCTACCAGCGGATAGCCGTCGGCGTCGCAAGCTAGCAACAGGTCACCGCCGTCGGTGCTTTTCTTTGTGGCAAAAGTGATACCGACGCCGCCGAAGACTCCCTCTGAGGACGTGTCTTCTCTCTTCACGGCTTCAGGATCAAGCACGAAAGTGTAACTGTCGTGGATGCTCTTCAACATCTCCCCAGCATACTTGAGGGCATCTTTGTCGGTGGCAATTTTGTTGTCATAACGGTGCTCCCACGATTGCCAGTCTCCGAGCTTGTCTGGAGCGTAGATGTTAGTGGCGGTCTCTGCCCATACGTGGTGATAGAGCTCTACTGGTGAGACATGTTCTTGTGCATAAACGGCTGTGATGCAAAGAAGGGCGACAGTCAAGCACGCGATAGAGTAGACGTACAGACGCCCTCGATGAGGAACTTTCGGGCATTGTGCATGGTTCATGGCACTACCCCTTTTTCTTCTGTTTTTTGGCGTCAAACGACTGATGACGCCAAAGCTGGACCAGCGCTGCACTATGCGTGCGCCTAGCGCTGGACGTCTGGCACCTTTTGTTTCTGATTGCTTTCTGCTAGTCCTGGTAAGGGACTTCACAGACCTATCCGGAAAGAGTGAGTCTTTCCTTCGTCACAAGCTCACCGGCTCTGGCACACTGTGGAGAACTTCAACATCGATAAAACAGTTTCAACTGCTCGACTCTCTGAGGAGAAAGTGCAAAGTGAAACTGAGGTGGGAAGATGTTGTTGTCTAGTGGGTGCAGTGAGAAGTGTTGAAGGAAAGAAGAGTTAGTTCGACCTTAGAGAAACAGCAGTTCTTGATCATAGTTGTGCTTTCTTAATGCTTGTTCAGAAAACCTGCCGTGACAACTTGGCTAAACTTAGGCAGAGTACTGCAATTGCTCTCTGTTAGCGTGATCCGGGCGATAATAGCAGCGCGTTTTTTCGGCTGTTCATTTTGTCTTCACAATTGGCGTGGTCAGCACTATTACCTGCCGTGCAGCTGTCTGACTCAAAAGCATTACTGCAGGCATTAGTTAACCACTGCAATCCTGAGCCGATTTGTTGTATGAGTTTCGGGCGGCATCAATCACTAGCGACTGCTCCGGGCTGATTATTTATGGGTGGGGACACTATGCGGTATAATAAAAAAGTTTAAAATGCAAAATGCAAGAGCTTGTCCCTTTTGTCGTTGATTTAGTTGGTGACCCCCTGACCAAGCGGATTAAGCCTGGGTAGGTTTGATCTTGCAAAGGTACAAATCTGTGACAAGGAGGTCACCATGAGTAAATCATCGTCTGGATCTAAGAG
>CAILLX010000124.1 GCA_903835185.1 uncultured bacterium
ATGTGGTTCGTGCAACGCTCTCTCCGGACCGCTGGTTGGCTCAAAGACAAAACCACTTTCAGCCAACCTAATGAACTGAGACTAGCCCATCTTCCCGCGCGTGAGCACTCAACTCAAGGGTGTACTTCGTGCAACGGTTTCGTTTGGACTGCGCGTTACAAATCAAATTTGCCTCTTGCCCTGCCGAAAATGCAGCAGGCGAATCGACACCCAGGTATCTTGATCAATCATTCTTGCTGCCAATTTTCTAGACCCCAAGCCTTGGGGACTCTCAATTATCGGCACTATTTGAAAACTGCTCAAATTTGGATTGCCATTTACCAAAAATCTGCTCAGTTTTAGATTGCCATAATCAGTTAAGGAGCCAGTTTGTAGCGCGCAGTTCCTGCTATGGCTAAAACTTCGCCGAAATACATGCGGTGATAATCATTTTTGTAGAGATCTTTGATGAAGTCGGACAAAAAGTGCTTCGGCTCGAAATCAGCAAAGTACATTTTGCGGCACTCAACTAACAGTTCTGCTTCTAAGAATGAGGGACTGGCGACTTTAGTGGAAGCAGTGGGAGTGAGACCGGAAGCATTAATCTTGTCCATTTCACGTCCAGACTTGGTTCCAAGTGTCTCCAGTATCTGGCGGTAAGCTTCCGGGAATACGGAGAGGGTAAAACTGTCACTTTCGTCAATAAACTGTCTGGTGTAGCGCTGCGGTCGCACCACTACCATGGCAAAAGGCTTATTCCACATGATCCCCAGACTGCCCCAGGCGACAGTCATGGAGTTGAAGTGCCGGGAGGCGAAATCTCCGCTGGTCAGCAGTGCCCAATTCGTACTCCAGAGCTCGAAGGGATTTACCAGCAGTTCGTTAACAGCGATCTCCTGTCGTTCCATCTAATTTCTCCTTATGCTGCCCAAGGGATAGTACTATGCCCAACTGACTGGTGCTGGCAGATGTCGCGTTCTCCTTCTGCCTTATTATGCCAATACAACTTGTCCGCTGGCAAAATCGACAGTCAGCTGTCGTCCTGACATGAGGCGCTGCCCTATTATGGCAGCTTTGCTCATCCCGCCAAGCACGACAACATTTTGCGGCTGCGTTCCGACGAGGACGGTGCCGATGTAATGGTCGACTGCTTTTGTTTCAAAACCGACTGTGACTCTCCGCCCACCAAGGCAACGCCAGCCCATGCTACGTGCCAGCTCTTCGTTGACTGCCAGAGCCCCGGTAAATTCCAGGCTCACTGATGCTTCGACCTCAACCTCGACGCCGTCTGAAGCTATGACAATTACTGGAAGGAGGACATGCCCGTAATCATCAATCCTTCCATTAATTAGAGAGCTCTTCACTGTCTTCCTGCCCTTGCTGCTTGCTCAGCTTGATTAACAGAGATTATCTACTGCCGGGTTGTCGCTTAATCTGTAGGTGAAAAAAACTGCCCGCGGATGCTTCTTGCGTGCCCGGGCGAGGATCTCGTAATCATCCTGTCCAAGAAAATACTCCTGACTTTCCGGTTCGATGACGACGAGCCAATCGCGATAACGATCTCCCAATTCTGTCAGCAAGCGCTCAAAAACTGGCCAGCACTTTTGGTCTAACTCGTCTCTCGACAGGTTCTGACTCATCTGCAGGGATACCTTTCTTGTTGCTTGACAGCAGAGTCCAATGTTTGCCGGATTATAACGGATTTCTGCTGCCGGTTGTGCGTTCTGTCGACAGCGACGCTCTTCTTGCAGGCACTCTTTTGAGAGCCGACGGCGTGGAGGCTGCCAGGACAGGCGATTGCCTGGCAGGGTGGCGCCAAAGTGGTTGCCAGGGTATGCTTTAAGTCAGTCTGACAGAGAGTTCTAAATGGAAAGGTGGGAGACTGCTAACCAAGACCCCGATAAAAGAGGCTAGAGGCGCACCTCCGCGCCAGAGCTACACATTGTTGGTGGCTCAGTTTCTCTTTGGCTGGGCATTTTTTGTTGCCCTTATATGTTGCACAGTTCTGTTAACCAACCTCGATTGGGCCAGGCCGCAAATTGAGGCGATGTTGTCACAGTCGCTGAACAGAAAGGTGCTTCTAGGCACGATGCACTGGCAGATCGGCTTTGATGGAGTGGCTATTACTGCCAGCAAAGTGCTGGTTCGAGAGAAGAATGGCTCACCTTTTATCGTCTCTGGTGTAAGTGAAATGGGTGTGGCCTTGCTCCCTTTAATGAAGGGCAGGCTAATTATTCGTCGCATCAATCTTCAGGAACCGGAAGTCTGGTTAGTGAGACTCAGCAATGGCTGTTGGAACTTTGCTGACTTGCTTAGACCTGGTCCTGATATCCGTTTTCTGGCTCTCGAACGAGGTGTTTTGCATCTGCGCGATCAGTCTGCTGGTTCATCAACTTTCTCCCCTTATGACTTTCAAGGTATCGGGCTCAGGTTTGCCTTCCCCCGGCAGGGCAGCTGCTGGCCGGTCTTTTTGAACGGGCGAATGCCGCGCAACGGCTACACAACTAGTTTTAAGGCAACAATCATCGGCAACGGTCTCATTGATGAGTGGAGAAAACAGGAATACCGCTTTAACATAAATGTAGATCAGCTCAACCCGAAAGACTTTGCTTTTATTGCTGCCAACCTGCCTGACCTGGGCGGATCATACAAGTTGCAGCTTACCGGGGGTGGAAAGTTCTGTTCCGGCATTCATGCGAAGAGCACAGCCGATATAGTGCACATGGTTTTGCCAACGCCAAGCATTGGCACCTTAGTGTCTGAGCGTGCAACCACTTCGGCAACCTTGATGCTCGATCCCGGAAAGCTTCAATGGCGAGATCTTCTGCTCTCCTTCGGCAATGTAGAGATCCGTTCTAATGGTCAAATCTGCCGGTGGCAGGAGGATAAGCCAACCTATGAAGCGTCGGTCGATTGCAATGTGAAGGATCTCAGCCGGCTGTCCAGCTATATGGGGAAAGGTGGTACCACTGGTAGTGAGTCACTTAATAAGCGACAATCCAGCCAAGAGAAAAGACTGACATTTGCTCAGCTGTTTCCCCCGGTCAAGCTGACTGGAGAGGCTCAACTGTCCATGAAGTTGCATGGAAACAATACAGGAAGGCAGTTGTCCACTGCAATAAGGGCTAAGGGGCTCTCTGCTTCTGATGTGCTGGCAGGCGGGATAGGTAAATGTTTCCCATGGCTGTCGGCAGTGCTGTCGCAGCCTGCTTCAAAGCTTAGCGGTGAGATCAAGATTGCTCAAGATGAGCGAATTGATCTTCCCGGCGCCGATATCACCGCCGGTGGCTCCAATTTGCACATTGCCGGCTTCTGGGATAAGAGAGGGAAACAGGCTGATCTCAAGCTTTCTGGACATAGAATCGACTTGTCTGTGTTCGTCCACAACCTGTCCAGTTCGCAGGAGTTCGCTAGGTTGCTTGCCGGGAAAAACGGTCTTGCTACTGCAACAGGTCTGGTTGCCAGTGGTCTGGCTGATCTGACAGGCTCTTATGAAAAGCATGGTGATTCTGGCGTTTTCAAGTTAGCGGCAATTCTTTACGATGCTAGTCTGAGACTTAAGGGGCGTTCCCTGTCAGTTGGACATCTAAACGGGCGCATCTACTATGATGGGGCAGCTGTCAGTTTCGAAAATATTCACGGTGAGCTTGGCGGCGGTCCGTTTACGGTTACAGGAAAGGTCTCTGTTTCTGGTCGGCCGCTGTGCGAATTGGCTTTCCAAGGGAAGGACATTGATCTGGGGCAGGTTTATACAGCACTTAAAATCCTTGATGTGAAAGTTCCACTTTTCTCGCAGCATCAGCTTTATGGGAAAGTGCGCCAGCTCTCTATGAAAGTAACTGGTACGCCAGAGGTCCCTGTTGTCAGCCTGACACTTATTCCAGCAGACCTCTATTACCTGGCTCCTGGAGTTGGAAGACCGCTGCGTGCTACTGCAGGCACGATCACATATGACGATGACAGGCTGGTGTTGCGTGGGGTTCAACTTTTTAGTCAAAACAATCAACTGATGACTGATCTGGATATTACCAATCTGTCGACTACTGCAGACTTAAAACAGGTCAATGTGAAAAGCTCAGGCATTGATTTAAGTGAACTTAATTATTTCCTCTCTTCAGCTCTTATGCCTCCAGCTTTGCGCCAGGGGTATCTCGATTTTGTCTCTCATTTGCAGCTGGTCAACGCTAAGGGGAAGGCATATGGCAATCTGTTGTGGCAGGCTAAAGAGCACAACAAGTTTGCTCTTGATGGAGTAGTGGGACTCTACAACACATCGCTCAAACTTGGCAGTGCTGCCTGGCCTATAGAGCATCTTTCAGGCATCTTTGCTGCCTCTGGAGACGAATTGCTAGTGCAGAATTGTGCCGGAAGTTTAGGCGGAAACAGCTTTTCGGCCGACGGGCACGTGACCAACTACCGCAGGTCTGATGCACGATGGCAGACTGAGTTTAAGGCTGAGGTTAATCCTGATAAAGCGTTGCGCCTGGTGCCAGGACTTGCAGAGGAGTTTGGCGGAAAGATACTTACTGCTGGAACGCTAAGTCTGAGGGCGCTTGGGGAAGGCGATTTGAAGTCGGCCACAACTGTCTTTTCTCTGCGGGCAGACCCTGGCGATCGTGTGCGTGTCAGGACTGCAATTGGACTTATCTCTCAACCCCCAGGGCAGTCTGCGACACTGGACGGATCGCTCACAATCAATGCCGGGTTGAATGGATCGGCTCAGCTCAACAGTTGCAACCTCATTGTCGGTCCAGCTTTGCTGCAGGCAAAAGGGAAGTATGTTTGGAGCGATCCTGCCAAAGCAGTAAAGCCTGCTTTTGAGTGCAACATCAGGGCACCAAATCTAGTGCCAGTGGCAACTGTGATGGCGGTACTTGGACCGTTTAGTCAGACCGGTGGTGTCTCTGGAGCAGTAACTGGCGAACTCGATACCCAGGGACGAATTGACAGCCTGACATCGCGTGGTTATTTGACATTTGAAAATGTGACTTTGCCACCATATAAGTTGTATGAGTTTTCCGGGAGAGTGGAGAGCCCTGGTTGGTCGTTCGACTGCTCCGACTTGAAGGCTCCAGCCATAGCCGGTTCGCAGACAAATCTACAAATTGATTTTGCTCGGTTGGGGGCGCTGGAGATAAGAGAGCTGAGTGCAAACATTCTTCTGGCTCGATGCGAGGGGCAACCTAATCAGTCTGCCCAGAAGATTGTTTTGCGTGATGGTAAGGCGCATCTGGCTGGAGGTTCTTTCACGACTGAAGGGTGGATTGATTTGACAGATCACAAGTTGCATGTCAAAGCTGATCTGAAGAGGGTGCAGGCAGGTCAGATAGCCTCCAGTCTTACCGGGCGTTCTGGCGATATTAGCGGCTGGGCTGATGCTAGTCTGGTGCTCGACAGTGCAGGAGCAGAGTGGAATCAGATGTTAAGCAATCTTGATGGTTGGGTGAAGATTGCAGTCGAGAGCGGAAAGTTAGCCAGCTTTGGACAACTTCAAGAAAGATTGGCACAAGCCAATCTTATCCAGAGCGGTATTCTTGGCTTCAATTTAAACAACCTTGTCCAGAGCGTAATGCCGGTTAAGACCGGTGCTTTCCATGATCTGGATGTCTTTGTGAGCCTTGCCAAAGGAGTTATGACTGTAAAGCAGCTGAAATTTGGAGGAGATGATCTACGTTTGCAGGCAGCAGGAACAGTTAATCCGGTGCTACGCACAATCTCTCTTAACGTTTCGGGAGATCTGCCGCGAGTCTCTTCGAGCGTCTTGAGTGGAGCTTTAGGCGATGTTTCGCGGGGGTTGTCTATTCAGAAGTTGATCAGTCTGCTTACTTTGCATAAGTTGGAAAATCTTCCACCGCTGCCGATTCTCGGTGCAATTGCTGATGACAGACCTCGTTCTTTCACATTCCATATAGTGGCGCCGCTGAATGATAAGCATATGATTGGACAGTCGATTCAGAAGTCATTCCGTTGGTTGCCGCATTCTGCTAGTGCACAGCACCAAGAGTAGTATTGAGGGTGCAGCAGGTAGAGTGGCTTGGCGGTCGGGTACATATGTGCGGTAAGAATGGCTGCTGCTGGAAGCTGATTGGCGATAGTCCTTAGGACGGAGCACATTAAAACATGTATCATACCCGCATGATGAGAGTAGCATGGACAGGCAAAATGGATACTGTTCGTAAAAAGCCGTCTGTCCTCAGTCGCTCTGGTAAAGCTGGTGCTGGTAGACCAGCCAGTCCGGTCTTTCAGACAGCTCTGTCCGATTATTTAGCTTATCTGTCAGCTGAAAAAGCTTTGTCGCCCAACACTCTAAAAGCATATGCTGCTGATGTAACTGGATTTATCAACTGGCTGCCACGAGAGACAGTGGAGCCGGCACGCTATCAGCTTGTCTTGTATCTGGCACACCTGAAAAGTGTCGGACACAAATCAGCAAGCTTGGCTCGGGTAGTAGCAAGTCTGCGTGGCTGGTTTATTTGGCAGAAGCGGATGAAGCGTCTTCAGTCGGATCCTACAGAAACATTGCAAAATCCGATCACTCACAAGCGCCTGCCCCAGGTTCTCACAGTGGAAGAGATTACTGCCATTCTTGCAGAGTCCAAAAAGTCTAGAGACAGAGCAATTATTGAGCTGCTATATGGAGCCGGACTGCGCGTGTCGGAGCTGTCCGGATTAAACTATTCTGATATAAACATGTCCCAGCGCTCTCTGCGCTGTCTGGGTAAGGGCTCAAAGGAGCGTATAGTGCCGGTGGGCACAGTGGCCTTGCAAGCGCTCGAGCAGTATCTTGCCGAGAAAGACGCTGTACCTGGCGAGGAAGAGGTGCGCAAGTCTGCACGCCGCCGTAAACCAGGTCGCCCGCGCGGCAGCTCGTCAGCTCGCAAACTGCCAGCTGAGTCAGCAGATGCTTCGGGTGGGGCTGCGCCACGCCGGAAGCGAGGCCGGGTAGCCCGACCGCTTTTTGTAGATCTGCATGGAAAAAGATTGAGTCGCTTGGTTATCTGGCAGATTGTGAAGCGACTTGCTGTCAGGGCTGGTATTAGTAAGAAGTTGTCGCCTCACACCTTGCGCCATAGCTTTGCAACACACCTGCTGGAAGGCGGTGCTGATTTACGAACAGTGCAGGAATTGCTCGGACATTCAAGTGTCGTAACCACGCAGTTGTACACGCATGTAAGCCGGAGGCATCTCAGAGCTGCTTATGACAATGCTCAGGGGCAGTTTAGCCATAGCGACTGACAAAGAGCCCGACCAGCTTCTGATTTAGACAATATGGCGTGCGGAAGGCAGGAGTGATTAAGATTTAATTTACTTGTCTACTTGAAAGGCAGCAGAATAGGTTATTTTTAGAACTGGATTTGATGTCTTAGTAATCATCATCCATATAAAAGCCTGCCTGATAGAATTATTGATTGGATGAACAGGTGGTTGTCGACTATTTCGCCTTTCTTCCATCCGCAGTTTATTAAAGGTTGGCGCAGTCACGCTTACAACATGGACCAAGGTCTAAGGATTTAATGAGTAAAACATCTTCAAGCGAGGGCACCAAGATTGCCCAAGCCGCTAAAGAACTCAATGTAACGAGTGTTACCATTCGTCGTTATCTTGCTGAGTTCAATATTGATACAAATACAGACGAGAATGGTGTCAAAGTCTTACCCGTCAGTTCCATGGATGAGCTGCAATTGATAAGACAGCTCAAGGAAGACGGGCTTACCAACCCGAAAGTACTTGAAGAGCTGGAAGAGAGACGAGCCAAGCCTGCTCCTAAGGCAAAAACTAAAGAGCGTCCGAAAACGGTCTCTAAAGTCTCGCCAGTAGAGATAGAAGCTGAACCGGAAGAAGAAGCAGCACCAGAGGTGTTGCCGCAACCAGCAAGGCGTGTGGCCACTAGAGTGGCGGCTAGCAAAGCTGTTGTAGCCAAGGATGAGGAGGAAGACGCCGAGATAAGCGAAGGTGAAGATACTGCTTCAGCCGATTCAGGTGGGGCAGCGGGTCGCTCCAAGCACACACTTACTTGTCAGACCTGTGGCAAGGTGTTCGAGCATATGAATCCTCGCTTGCGCGACTGTCTCGATTGCTATCGCATCAAACGCAAAGAGCGTCGTCGTGGAGGCTCTGAGAAGCATAAGGTAGTTATTCAAAACCCGGTAGTTCAACAAGTTATTGCTAAGGCCACTCAGAACCAACAGCCTGTGCTGCCGCCGGTGCGCGAAAGCCAACCGCAGCCAGTACAACAGGTTGCTATGGTTGCTCGCCAGAGTACACCACGTAACTACCGTAAGGCGATTGAAGAGACTCGCGGCATTACGGCAAGCTTGAAGAGACGCCTTGAGCGCCCGGACCTGCCTGAAGGTGAACGACGCTGGCTGGAGCAGATTTATGCTTATCAATTGATCTTGCACCAGGGTTGGCGTCACCTTGCTGATTACCGCGCTGGTACTAAAGAACAAGCCAGAAGCGAAAGCTAACGCCGAGTGGATGGAGCAGCGCGACATCCACTCCGCCGGAGCGCTTAAAAAGGATCCGCCACTTCCCCTCGCGGCACAGCCTGCAAAGGCTTGTTGAAAATAGCATTAGGATCGGATGATTCCAGTGGAGCGCCAAGCTTTCCAGCTGTTGCTGCCATTCCGGCAGGAACGGCAGCATGGAAGGCATCTACTGCCGGAACAGTTACTGGTGCCTCGGGGTCGGCAACTGCCAGCCCGGGAACGCTTGGCCTGGCATTATCACTTTGAGCTGCCTGGTTGGACCATGTCTTTGAGTTGTAGGCTGGAATTGCCAGAGGTCCAGTGAGGCGCACAATCACGACAGTATCTTTCTTTAGAGCGAAGTCAACTCCACGGTCTGCAGACATGTTTACTTTGCCTATACCGCGAGTGAAAGAGCCGAGGAAGGAGGTAAACATTCCACCATAGTGCTTGAAACTTGCCCCTGTATAGTGCGTCTGGTCGGACTTGTCGGGATCTTGAGGATCATGCGCTGGATTGTGGTCGATAAAGGCAGAGATCGGAATGCTCCTGCCATCAGGGAAAACAAGGTTGATTAGACTGACGTCAATGCGCCCAGGTTGACCGTTGCGTAAAGCCGTAGCAGGTATACAGGTGTGAACAGCGCCGGCAATCATAGAACCCGGGGGTATCAACAGCGCACCGTTCTGGCTGTAACCGTCCTTGAGAAGGAGCTGGAAGCTATCGCCAATTTTGCTGCTCTGTGAAGAGATCTGCTGTTGCAGCACTGTGGAGAAGATAGTGCCGCTAGGGACCATAGAGTTGGCTGCCTGTTGTTGCCAGAAATTGGGGGCAACCTGAGGGACCATTCCTTGTTGTATTTGCCTGCCCGTGCCTGTAGGTGTAATCGGACCTGTAGGTGGCGGCCCGGCTGGCTGTTGCATCTGCCAGTACTCTCTTGTAAAGCCTGGCTCTGCCTGACAGAGCGCCAAAATGGTAAAGAGAGTAGATAGCTTGAAGAATTTATGCAGGTGCGGCATCGCTTGCAATCCATATTGATTCCTAGGCGAAATTTAGTCTAACCGTGAGCCGACTTGATGCCTATGTGAGAACTACGCGTATATGCTAAGATCTTTCGTCTGTCAGAGGACAGACCGGGACAGCCAATAGGCGACCGGACCATCCCTTGCCTGCTGAGCAGGACGTTATGACCACAGGGGGTTTAATTGTGCCGTCAGAAACAACAGTAAAAACATACGAGACTCTCTATATCATCCGCCCCAACCTGGACGAAGAGGCGGTAGATAGGACAGTTATTGCCGTCGACGAATATATTAAGAATTTTGGCGGTACAATCGTATCAACAGATAAGAAAGGACGTCGCCGTCTAGCTTATGAAGTTAAGAAGATGCGCGACGGCTATTATGTCTTGACCATTTTTAAGGCTAAGTCGGAATCCGTCGCTCAACTGAAGCGGATGATGACACTTCATGAAGATATCATTCGCTCTCTTATCGTTCTGCATGAGGCAGAATCCGAAGTTCAATTGCCGCAAGCTTGATCAACAGGTAAAGAGCAATGAGTCTAAGCAAAATAGTCGTCTCAGGACGGGTGGTTCGGCCCCCCGAGAAACGCTTTACCCCGAACAATAATCTGGCTGTAACTGAGTTTGCTATCGCTGTGGAGTCACCACAGCGACAGGAAGGTCCAGTTGAGTCGTCAGTCGTTAAGGTGGTTACCTGGGGAGAGCTCGCCGAGCGGGTTGCCCTGGAAATTAAGAAAGACGATCTGGTAGCTGTTGATGGACGTCTACAGATGGCCAGCTATACAAGCACTGATGGACAGCGTAAGCGTGATGCCGAAATCAGCGCTATTGCTGTTGAGAATCTCACTGTCGCTGGCGGCAGACCTGCTGGTGCTGCGAGTGAAACTGATAGACCGGTAGCGCATGTGCCTGCAGGTGAAAAACCTGCACAGCAAAGCGACGATCTGGATGCTATCTTTGCCAGTGAAGACGAGATTCCGTTTTAAGTGAATTTGCAGATGACTTTCTGGGCAGCGTGGAGCTGTGCAGACAAAAGAATAGGAGGAACACTCAATGCCCCGGCTTCAACAAGAGCCACCCATTCGTAGACGCAAGACCTGCGGCTTCTGCGCTGACAAAGTTGATTTTGTCGATTACAAAGATCCGACCAGACTGAAAAAGTTTGTCACAGAACGCGGAAAGATACTTCCGCGCCGGATCAGCGGTAATTGTGCTAGACATCAACGCATTTTGACAGCTGCAATCAAGCGGGCACGCGATATTGCCCTGTTGCCATATACAGCTGACGGTTAAGACAGTGCGATACCGTCTAAATCTGTGGAATAGGCAGCAGTTGCAGAGCAGTTGCTGCCGAGTTAGTAGATCTGATTTTAGTATACTGATAATAGTAAGCAGGATTTCTAGACTGTATATTATGCCTGTTGTAAAATCATGACCTATGGCGCCGAAGTGGTGAAATGGCAAACACGCTACGTTCAGGGCGTAGTGAGCATTAGCTCTTGTGGGTTCAAGTCCCACCTTCGGCAAATTTTTCTAAAGGAGTACGGAAGCGAGGCTAGAGCGAGGCTAGATTGAATACACCCAACAAAGGAGAGATTCGACGTCCTGAACCGAAGCGCGAATTACCGTTGCTAAATGAACGCATTCGTGACCGTGAAGTGCGTCTAATCGATGAGGATGGCGGGCAGTTAGGGATTGTTCCTACTAGAGAGGCTTTAACTGCAGCCCGCGAAAAAGGGTTAGATCTGTTTTTAGTTCAACCTGATGCCACCCCACCGGTGGCTCGGATTATGGACTATGGACGGTTCAAATTCGAGCAGGAGAAACGTAATCGCGAGACTAAGAAGAAACATCACGTGGTTGATGTCAAGGAACTCAAGATGCGTTACAAGATTGAGGACCATGATTATCAGGTCAAAGTGAGAAGCGCACACAAGTTTCTTCATGATGGCGACAAGATCAAAGTGTTGATAATGCTGCGCGGACGGGAAGTACAGCATGCTGGACTGGCTCTTGGCTTGATGAATCGCTTTGCCGGTGAACTGAAAGATTTAGCAATGATTGACAGGGAGCCGAAACTGGAGGGGAAGACTGTTATAATGATCCTCTCGCCTTTGGCTCAGAAAGGAAGGCCAGTTGCCCCGGAGGCAAAAACCTCTGAATTATAAAGGGCACCAAATTGAATTCCGGCGATTCAGCCGGTGCAATCTAGGAGCGCACTATGCCAAAAATGAAGACTAACAAAGCTGCAGCCCGGCGCTTCAAGGTAACCGGCACCGGCAAGATACTCCGCAAGCAATCAGGCAAGCGGCATATCAATGAATGGATGGCGCCAAAAGTCAAGCGTAAACTGCGTGGCTGGGGTGGCGTGGCACCAGAGCTGGTACACAACATTCTGGAGCTATTCCCTTACAGGAAGTATCTCCGCTAGGTAATTTAAGAAGATAAGATTAGTTGTGCCTAAGGGAATCTCCTCTCCGATGGCCGGCAAACAGGCTTGTTGATTACCAGGTCTGACATGGAAAAACTCAACTCATACTCAAAAGGAAGAAGGAGAAACAGATGTCTAGAGTAAAACGTGGAAACGTTCTACAGAACCACCACAAAAAGATCCTTAAGTATGCCAAAGGATTTCGTGGATCGCTTTCCAACTTGTTCGTAGCGGCTAATCAGGCAGTCATACATGCTTGGAAGAATGCATATCGCGATCGTCGCAAACGCAAACGTGATTTTAGATCTCTCTGGATCCAGCGCATTAATGCTGCTTGCCGCTTGAACGGCATGAGCTACAGCTTGTTTATTAATGGACTGAGCAAGGCCAACATAACAGTTAACAGAAAGATGCTCTCTGAGATGGCCATAAGCGATCAGGCTGCTTTTACCCGGCTCACTGAACTTGCCAAAGAAAAGGTTGCTGTCTGAGAGCCTTTGGGGCTGATCAAGCAGTCTTTTCCTTAACCGTTAAATGCAATACTGTAAAGTTAAGGCGTTGTCGACCGCTTATCTCAACGGTATTGCCTCTAAATAGCAACGGATAGCCTCAAGAGTATCTTCGAGAATATTTAGCAGCGCCTCAACAGCGTGAGCTTGTGTGTCTGCGCTTGAGCCCAAAATGGCGCTCTCGACTTCACGGCAGCTTGCGACGAGCTGTTTGGCACCGACAAAGCCAGCAGCTCCTTTGAGTGAATGTGTATTCTGGCGCAGTTCTTCCCAGTTGCCAGCTTCCAGAAGTTGCTTCCAGTCGGGAATCACTCTAGTGTAGTCTTCAAAGAACAGCTGCAAGATGCGCCGGTATGAATCCTGAACACCGCCCAGACGATGCAGTCCATCAGCTGAGTCCAGAAGTGCAATCTCTTCTGCCTGCGACACATTGGCGGCAGTGGTAATTGTTGCTGCGCTATTGCCTGTTTCTTGGGTCCCGCTTAGCCAGCTGGACAAGAGTACTTTCAGCTGTCCTGGATCTAGAGGCTTGGATAGGTGGTCCACCATTCCTGCATCTAAACACTGCTTAATTTCGTCTTGGAAAACATGAGCAGTCAAAGCGACAATAGGTGGAGATGCTGCACCCAAGTAGGCGCGAATAAGTTGGGTTGCCTCTAGACCGTCCATAACCGGCATCTGAATATCCATGAGAATTAAATCTGGGTTGAGAGCTTGATTGCAGATTAGTTCAACTGCTTGTTTCCCATTGTCGGCGCTGACAACATTTATTCCTTCGCCGCTGAGCAGGTCCAGCAATACTTCACGATTGATGGCGTTGTCTTCAACCAGAAGCACTTTCTTATTGCTGAAATAGCGTGGGAAACTTGAGAAGCAGTCCTTGTCTTTGGTTTGAGTAGACTGCACTAACTCTCGTACAACTTTGCTGCTCAAAGGTCTAAGTATTGTTGGGTAGTCTTCAGCTAGTCCTGCTGTCTTGCTACTAAAACGAGAGGTAGTGATAATTATGCGGGGAATGTGGCTGCCGTTGCTTAGCGACCGGTGGTGGATGACCTTTCCAATCTCAAGGGCTGAGTGTTCTGTCAGAGACTGTCCGACCAACACCAGGTCATATTTGCTCCCTGGAGCAGTTGCTATTTCCACTCCTTCTTCTCCGCTTACTGCTGAGTCTACTGTTGTGCCGATTAATTGTAGCTGTGATACCATGCGCTCCCGGATTTTTTGGTTGCCTTCAATAACAAGTGCTTTTATGCTGCCCAGGGCAGAACTGTTCAGTAAAAGATCTACGGCAGAAGAGAATTCGAGATAAACAGCGAACTTGAATGTACTGCCGTCACCAAGTTTGCTCTCAACTTCCAGATGGCTGTCCAGGTGGTTCAGGATCTGAGAAGAAATAGTCAGCCCCAGTCCACTACCTCCGTAGATTCTTGTTATTGAACTGTCGGCCTGAACAAATGGTTCCATAACCCTGGAGCTCTCTATATCGCTCAATCCGATACCTGTGTCGTGGACTGAAAACTCCAGAAGAGCTCCGGTTGTATCCTGCTGTAGTGATTGGACGGTGAGTTCAACAGAGCCGCTGGCAGTGAATTTAATAGCATTGCTGACCAGATTGGTGAGTACTTGACTGAGTCTCACCGGGTCACCTTTCAGGTTGATTGGAGTATCTGGAGCAAGGGTCACGATAAGCTCAAGACTTTTCTCAACAGCCGCTGGTGTATGCAGGTTAATGAGGTTGTTGAGCAGTCTGTCTAGCTCGAAATCAACATCTTCAATGCGCAGTTTGCCTGACTCAATCTTGGAGATGTCCAGGATGTCGCTAATTATCTGAAGCAATCCTGCTGAGGCGGCACGTGCTTTAGCCAGATAGTTTTGTTGTTTGCCAGTGAGAGGGGACTGTCC
The DNA here is from genome assembly GCA_903835185.1 of uncultured bacterium. Taxonomy (GTDB): domain Bacteria; phylum Cyanobacteriota; class Vampirovibrionia; order Obscuribacterales; family Obscuribacteraceae; genus CAILLX01. The sequence continues at coordinate 14,314 of CAILLX010000124.1, forward strand.
AATCAGAGTCAGAAAGCCTACTATGGCATTCAAAGGTGTCCTTATCTCGTGACTCATATTGGACAGGAAGTCGCTCTTAGTTCGGGCGGCTTTCTCGGCTGATGCTTTCGCCGCACTTAGTTTGCGATTGCTTTCAACAAGCTGGGCGGTGCGTTCAGATACCCGGTTTTCCAATGTCGAGTTAACATTCTCCAGTCTCAACAGCGCTTCCTGGAGCTCTTCTTGTATCTGTTTCAGCCTGGTGATATCCATGACGCTGCCGACCATTCTGGTAGCTTGCCCAGACTTGTCGTGCAGGATCTGCCCCCGATCGTAAAAATGAGCCCACGAGCCGTCAGCCAGCAGAAAGCGATATTCGCCAGACCAGTCGGTGAGATGATTCTTGATGCAGTCTTCAATGCTTACCAGAATACGTGTACGATCTTCTGGATGTATCTTAGCTTGCCACCAGGCTGTGGAGTCGACTGGTCCCGGCACACAGTGTCCTGTAAGCGTGTTCATTGTGCTGGAGAACCACAGTTCATTGGATAAGAGATTGCGGTCCCAGATGACATCGTTAGTAGCACTGGCAACAAGTTGGAAACGCTCATTTGCCTGACACAAATCTTCTCTGATCTTATGCTGCTCGGTACCGTCGTTGATGAGCACTAAAAGGTGGGGAATGTCGTTGCGGCTAAAGGTCGTTAGATAGGAATCAAACCAGCCTTTACGACCGAAACTGGTCTCGATACAGATCATTTGGTAGCGCGGCAGATTGCTAGCCAGGCACTCTGTTGCCGTATCCAGAAGCCCACATTCTTTCCAGGAGGCTATTTCAAAGAAGTTCTGAGAGAGAAGAACATCGACAGTGGTGCCGACAGCTTTGGCTGCTGCCGCATTAGCCAGTACGCACTGCCCGGCGGCTTCGTAGACAAGAATCCCTACCGGAGAATTGTCGATGATAGTTTGATTGAATGCAATAAGTTCTGAGAGTTTTTGTTGGCGTGCCTTCCTCTCGGTAATATCATGTGCGAAGACTACCAAATGATGCTTACTGCCGGTTAAGGTGCCTTTCAGAGTTACTTCTACCCAGAAGGTGTTCCCGCTTTTGTCTTTTGTGGACCACTCAAAAGTTGGTCTTTCTCCCAAGTGTAACTTTTCCAGCCACCGGAAGGCGTCCTTCCAGGTATATGGTTCTGAGTCGGTGGCTATGTCTTGGAGAGTTAATTCGCTAGCTTCTTCTGGTGTGTAGCCGAACATGTCTAACATGCGTTGATTGGTCTGAATCAGGCGGCAACTAGGCCACTGATATACCCCGATGGCTTCTGGCGATGCATCGATGATGGCTTGAAGATACTGCGCAGCTTCCTCAGCGTCTGCCTTCGACCTGCTGTCATTTACTGCCGGAGTGGTGGCTGCTGTTTCAGTTGAAAGTCTAGATGGATAGGAAGTCTCGCTCTCAGCGAACGCCCAGGAGAGAGCTTGTGCTATCACTTCAAGTTCGCTGAGCTCAGATGGACTGCAGACTCTTCTGGGGCAATCAGCGCCACTAGCTATCAGGAGCGTAACTAGATGCTGGTCGGCAGCTTTTCCGGGGATAATTAAGAGAGACTCGCAGGCGGTTGTATTAAGGAACTCTCTGGCTTTTTCAGGCAGCTCCTCATCTGTGCGCCATGTGTGTGGTCTGTCTGTACGTTCTATTGGGTTTGCCTGGATCAGTTGCTCAAAATAAGGACGGACAGATTCAGGCGTCACTACCAGGGTGCTCGTTTGACTGTGACAGATCAACGCAACTGCTTTCGCTTCCAGCTTATCGCTGAGGCTCTGACAGACAGCTTTTGCTGAAGTTAATGGACTGTCTCCCTCTCGAGCAATTAGTTTGAGTATTCCAGCGATATCTTGCATGATGTTCTCACAGATTACTTTGACTGGATTAACTTGAACTCAATACTAGCATGCTGCGGAAATTGTGCCTGCTATGTTGAGTCAGAGATGGTCTCTTGTAGTGTTTACCAGAGCTTGTCCCTTTTGTCGTTGATTTAGTTGGTGACCCCCTGACCAAGCGGATTAAGCCTGGGTAGGTTTGATCTTGCAAAGGTACAAATCTGTGACAAGGAGGTCACCATGAGTAAATCATCGTCTGGATCTAAGAG
>CAILLX010000125.1 GCA_903835185.1 uncultured bacterium
CTCTTAGATCCAGACGATGATTTACTCATGGTGACCTCCTTGTCACAGATTTGTACCTTTGCAAGATCAAACCTACCCAGGCTTAATCCGCTTGGTCAGGGGGTCACCAACTAAATCAACGACAAAAGGGACAAGCTCTGGATTTCATGCACACTTCTCTGCCTCCTACCCTAAATAAGAGCTATGTAGAAGAGTGGGATTCGTGCACGCAATTCTGCTCAGCTTATGAGAATCCTCCTAATTCAAACTATGCAGAAGGCAGAGATCCGCCTGAGCAATCCTGTTCAGCATACGAAGATCCTCCTAATTCAAACTATGCAGAAGGTCGGGATCCGCCTGAGCAATCCTGTGCTACATACCACGATCCTCCTAATTCAAACTATGCAGAAGGCAGAGATCCGCCTGAGCGATCTGTCCTAGCATACGAAAGTCATCCTCATTCAAACTCTGCAGCAGCAGTAATTCTTTTTGATCGAACAGTCGTTGATCAGGAGCAACTGCTTGGTCTTTTGAGGGGCATGCAGCAACATGGTACGGCGCTTGCTTGTGTTCACTCCACAGCCGCTATTGTGCCTCTCGCTGTTAATGATAACAACGAATATGCCACCAGCCTTGAAAAGCACATTAGGTTCTATCTTTGGAATACGGGAGGACATTTTAATGACTTGTACTTGCGAGAAAACTTGCCCCGAAGAAGTAGACACTTCGGACAGCCAGAAGATTCCGATCTGGGACATTGTTTTATCCATCCTTACTATAGGTGGTTTTGTTGCCGGAGTAGTTGCTTGTAGTCATTGGCCTGTAGTCGGACATTATGCTGATCAAGTAATGAACGGTGTGGTTAATGGCTATGGCTACCTGGCCCCTGTGGTCATATTTGGAATTCTGGCACCATCTCTGTCGCAGGTGTTGCGCCTGGCTGAACAGAAGCGTCTTATTGTCAATTCGTTTCTCTGGCTAGCGCGTAAGCGCCTGGTCTCATGTCTCTTCGGCACTGCAGCTACAGCTGTTCTTTTCAGTCTGCCTCTGTTACCCAGCCACAATGTTAATTGCTGGGAGACACTGGTAAAGACTTTGCAGAATTTAGCTTATTTGGCTACGCACAGCCCATATTTCTATGCGCTCTATATTAGTGTTGCTGCTGCATTCATCTCTTTGCGCGTTAACTGGTTGAAGAACATTTTCGAACACATTGTCGAAGGGATCGAAACGCTTGGTACTTTCATGTCTTATGCAGTGCCGGCTCTGATGTTCTGTATGGGAGCGTATGTGTACCAGCTTCCAGAGCACCTGAAAGAGAGTCTGCCTGCTGAAGCCATGCAAAATGGTGGTTTGGCACTAACTTGGATTGGCGGGTCTATAGCACTGGGAACTCCTGCAGGAGCAGTCAAAGTTTATTTCCTTATCGGCGGTTTAGTTGGTGCAGTTTGTCTGATCTTCTATGCTGGCATGCTTGTCTTTGCCCGATTGACAATACCTGGATTTTCCATACGCAACCACCTTATTCGCTATTGGTTCAAGGTCTATCCGCTCCTCTGGGCAACCGCGTCCGAATCGTTAGCTACTCCACTCAACTTGTCACTTGTGCGCAAACTGTATCCACAGGTATCACCACTGTTGAGACGTTTTGTGGTTGGTATGGGAAGCTGGCTGAATATCAACGGTACTCTCATATGTGTCTTCATCATGGCAGGAGCGATATCTGCCATGCTCGGTCAGCATATATCGTTGTTCGAGCTGGTACTGTCTATTCCAGCAGTCTTTTTGATCGGCTATGGAGTGCCTGGAATGCCAGGCGAACTAATCTTATTTGCTGACCCGATAGCTAGACTGCTCAGTATTCCGCCAGAGCTTTCTTCTTTGTTCATAGCATTGTATGTTGGCTTTAACTTTGGTTTGACTGATGCCTTCCGCTCCGGGCACAACTCTACAGACAACTGCTTGAGTGCTCTCATGCTGAGCGTGCGGGAAAAGTCCCTGGCAGGGATAACGCCTGTGGAGGTACTGGAAGCACAGCTCCAGATAACTGAAAGCAATGAGCAGGCTGCTGAACTGGTACTGCCAGGGCGGCACTAGAGCTGATTGCAGAGTATCCCGCGTTGGTTGGTAGCGCCAACGTGCAGCGAGGTAATTTTGTTGAAAAGCATTGTCCTTGTAGCAGTAGCTCTTTTGGCAGTTCTTACTTGTCCGTTGTTGGCTTTTGCTGACAGTGACGATGATGATCTGCCAACTGAGCGCCCCAGCTTTAGCAGTGGGACCAAAACTGTTGCACCTGGACGGGTACTTATACAGACTGGTGGTAATTTTGCTTCCTCCCACAGTGATACCAACCCGCTGTATAACCTGCCAACCGGGATACGCTTTGGAGTCGTCAAGGATTTTGAACTGCGCTTAGAAAGTAATTCATACACGATCCAGGATAAGAAGCTTGGTTTTGCCGATTTGCAACCAGGCTTCAAGTGGAATTTTTTCCACAAGGGCAATCTGTCGTTGGGAGCTTACGGCGGGCTTACCATACCCACTGGAAGCAGGTCTTTGCGGGAGATTGGCTGTATGCCTGTTATTGGACTGATGGTTGATACTCCCAATCCAGTATTCATGGGCTGGCAACCACAATTTAGCGTTTTGATGAACTGGCCGGTTGATCCGAACACTGATAAAAACAGGCGGTTTACTCAGGTTGCCTGGGCATCGTCGTTTACTCACAATATAACAAGCAGGATGCAAGGTTTCTGGGAATTTGCCGGTGCTGGACCAACCTGTATCGGACCAGACGGGCGCTGTCCCGTGTTTGTTGATTGTGGACTGTCATATAAAGTTAACAAGGATTTGGTGGTAGATTGCATGCTTGCTCACGGGTTCCATCACAACGATACACGATGGACCGGTACGGTAGGATTTACCTATCGCTTGCCTGATTTCTTCAAGAACAAGCGTGCTAACGGTAAGCTAGCATCACGTCACTCTAAGACAGCTGTTGCTACTGTTGATAGTGCTGAAAAGACTGCAGAAACACCAGTTAAGTCGGCAGGTGACTCGACAGTATTAACAGCAGGAGTAAATTCAACGCCTCTGCTGGCTGGCAAAGATTCGAATGCTGCAGTGCAGGATAGTGGTGTGACAACACCTAGCGCGGGCAAGTCTGATGTCAAGCCTGCGGATGATGGTCAGAAGTAATCTCGGTAAGTATAAAGACCGGCGTGCTTGGTCCTGGCTTACGCTTAACAGCTGGCATCCATGCTTCCGCGCGTATCAATCGTGTTAGGAGCATTGGGATTTGGCCGGGGTCGAGAGTGAGATGGCGGCCGGTTAAAATATCTGAATAATCGCCGCAGGGAAGTAAAGGGGGTGGCGCTTGTCCAGTACCTTGTTGTTGTTAAGGCAATAAAGGAAA
>CAILLX010000126.1 GCA_903835185.1 uncultured bacterium
CGCCTGTTATTGAGCTATGCTTTTGCTTAAGCTACAGTAACGTCTTTGCAGAGATAGACGTCCTGGATTGCATTGAGAAGAGCCACACCGTCTTTCATCGGTTTCTGGAACGCTTTACGCCCAGAAATGAGCCCCATCCCGCCAGCACGCTTATTGATAACTGCAGTGATGATTGCTTCAGAAAGATCATTCTCACCGGAAGCACCACCTGAGTTAATCAGTCCCTGACGACCCATGTAGCAGTTGGCTACTTGATAGCGGGTAAGATCGATCGGGTGATCTGATGTCAGTTCGGAATAGACTCTCGAATCTGTCTTGCCAAACTTGAGTGCATTGTAGCCGCCGTTGTTCTCGGGCAGCTTCTGCTTGATAATATCGGCTTCAATTGTGACACCAAGATGATTGGCCTGTCCGGACAGGTCAGCCGACACATGGTAGTCTACGTCAGCCTGCTTGAAAGCAGCATTGCGCAGATAGCACCACAAGATAGTAGCCAGTCCCAGTTCATGAGCTTCATGAAAAGCCTGGCTTATCTCTTGAATCTGTCTTGTGGACTCGTCAGAGCCAAAATAAATTGTGGCTCCGACAGCAACAGCTCCCATTTCCCATGCTTGCTGAACATTAGCAAAGCAGATCTGGTCATGTCTATTTGGATAGCTGAGAAACTCGTTGTGATTAATCTTGACAATAAACGGGATCTTGTGAGCATATTTCCTTGCCACTGAGCCCAAAACACCAAGTGTAGATGCGACAGCATTGCAGCCACCTTCAACAGCAAGCTTAACTATGTTCTCGCCATCAAAATAAATCGGGTTCTTAGCAAATGAGGCTCCGCCTGAATGCTCGATTCCCTGGTCGACCGGAAGAATCGAGAGATAGCCGCTTCCAGCTAACCGCCCATGATTAAACAGAGTCTGCAGGCTGCGCAGAACCTGAGGCGAACGGTCGCTTATGCTGGAGATGCGATCCACAAAATCAGGACCAGGCAGGTGCAGCATATCGCGGGAAATAGTGTTTGACTTGTGATTTAGATAATAGCCTGCCTTGTTTCCAAGGGCTTTTTCAATAGCGTTAAGTTCAGTAACTACTGGCATACTTCTTCCGGTGCCCTCCATGTTTTGCGTACTCAACTGCAACCCAGGCTACCAGGCGAAGAAACTCACAGTGAGTAAATGACTGAAAATCTGAATGATTGTCTTAATACTAACTATCTGCGTCAGCTTGCGGCTGCGAAAGCTCAAGCAGCACTCCGCCTGTACTCTTGGGATGAACAAAGGCAATTTTAGCGCCTCCTGCTCCTATTCGAGGCTGTTGGTCGATAAGGCGCGTGCCCTTCCCCTGCAGTTCAGCCAGCTCAGCCGATATGTCTTGCACCCCAACACAGACGTGATGCAGACCAGCACCCCGTTGGGCAATGAACTTACCGACAGGACTGTCAGCTGACAACGGCTCAAGCAGCTCGATGTGAGTGTTTCCAACATCAAGCTTGGCTACACGCACCTGCTGCTCCTCAACTATTTCGATGCCGAGGCAGTGCAGCCCGAACTGTTCTTCATAAAACTTAAGCGCATCCTCCAGACTGGTAACAGCTATAGCCACATGATCCAGACGAGTGCGAGCATCGCTTGAATGTCCAGCCGAATGAGAAGAAGACAATTTTGTTAACTCCTTTTTTATTGCAGGATCCGCCTGCTTTGATAGCCTGCCTTTTGATTAACTACCTATTGTTTAAGGGCCGAAGCCAGACATCTTTTCAATCCAGCGGGCAAGTCCATTGCCGACACGAAAGATGTTTTGTTGATCATACTCTTGCCAGGTACTCATGAGCCTGATAGCTTTCTCTGGGAAAGTCACCGGATCGGTGGGCACCCACATCTCTCCACGCCATTTTGGATCGTAATAGAAACGATTCAAAGCATCCGTCAGGTTGATTGTTTTATCAACAGCCAGCATATAAGGCTGATCGTCGCTGCGAATTGGGAAATACTGGTTTTCGGCAGGCGGGGGAGCAACATCATCTTTACCTGGTTGGGCTGCTGCCGGGTATTTCATCTTCTGGGCAATCTTTTTGGTCATCCGCTCCGGGACATCCTGCCCGTCAAAGAGCCGACTGGGTATCGTTTCGCCAGCAACAGAAGCATTGGTAGCAACCAATAGAAAAAAAACTGCTGCCACAGAAGCCCAGGCAAAATGACCGCCTGTTCTTCTTGATCTTTGCTTGGCAGTCCGGCACCGTTGGTGGCAAGAAAGAGCTGGATGCACAGTGGCCCTCGATTCTAGTGTAAATATTCGTTCATCAGGCGCAAGCGGAAATGCCGCCTACTTTTACCTATTCATAATACGCCTGTTCTGCTATTTTTCGCAGTCAAAATTGGCGCAATGTTAAACGGTTAGAGTGTTTAACATTGTACGGCGTAAAGTACACTGTTTTGCTCAGGTGAGCCAGGATTGTCAATGCCTGCGCATATTGAACCAAGCCACCTGAGCCGGTCTGGTGTAACTAAGTTACGGAGAGTAGCAGGAATGAGTTGGCAAAACTGTCGAGGATACCTGGGGATGGCGGGTCTCGCAAGCCTTTTAACTGCCCAGGCAACGCTTGGAGCAGAAGGAGCATCACTGCCGATTAAGAAGATATGGGTCGACAGTTCTAAACAGGTTGTCATTGAATTTGAAAGCAATGCGATGCCTGCCTCCCCGCATGTTATCAACCTGCCTGGTCCAAACCACAGAGTAGTATTTGATTTTGCCGAAGCAATTCTTGACAAAGGCAGACTACCCTCAGCAGATAAGCTATCTGCTCAGATAGCACAAGAGCTTCCATTTGTTAAGTCGGTGCGCTATGCCGAACTGTCCAAGACATCCCAACCTACGGCAAGGATTGTCTTGGACCTGCCCGAAGCTCTTAATGTCAAGCCGCATGTTGTAACAGTCAAAGAAGGCATGATCGCCATAGCTCTAGGTGGAGATACTCCAACCCAGTCGGGATCACCAACTGCTCATACGTCTGCTGCAACTAGGACTGCTGCTGCTGCAACTCAGCCTGCCGTTGACAATACAGCTTCTCCAGGGACAACCTGGGATTGGTTGACAGCCGGTCAGGCTGCTCAAACCGGCTCTTCGTCAAACACCCCTTCTGACTCGTCCAAAACAACCACCAGTCAACAGAACTCAGCTGCCACAAAAACAACTCCAGTTCAAACGGCTGAGGCTTCTCCAACCCAGCAGCAAGCCGGTGCAGGAGACCTTGGTGGTCTAAAGCCACCGATACAGGTTAACAACACGACGGACTCCACCAACGCGGCAGCTGGAGCTCCACCTACTGAAGCTACTGCAGCTGCTCCGGCCAGCCCGGAACCTAATCAGGCAGCGGTCCCTCCTACTAATCCTGAACCTAATCAGGCAGCGACTCCTACCACCAATCAGGGCACAAACCAGGCAGCGGCTCCTACCACTAATCCAGCAACCAGCCAGGCAGCAACTCCTGCTGTCAGCGCTGAACCCAATCAGCAAGCTGAAGCTCCCAGACCAGAAGCTACTGCCCAGCCGGCAGCCGCAGATCAAGCTGCTTCAAACAGCCCGAGCAACACTCAAGAAAGCGGCAGCCCAGAAGCTTCAACAGCCTCGAGCACAGTAAGCAACCAGGAAGAAGCAGTCAAGCGGTACAACAGAGCTGTGCAGCTGCATCTGTCAGGTCAGTTGAGTGAAGCTATTAAAGCATACCAGTCATCTATTGCTGCCAACCCCAATCTCTCTGAAGGGCACAGCAATCTCGGACTTATATACAACCAGCAGCACAATTATGCGCAAGCTCTAGCCGAGTTTCGCAAAGCGCTGGCAATTAACCCCAAAGATGCCATTACCTACAACGGCATAGGAGCAGCTTTGAGAGCTCAGAAAGACCTTTTGGGAGCTATTAAGAACTGGCAAACAGCCGCATCTCTCGACCCGCATCTGGCTACAGCTCAATACAACCTTGGCACCGCTTACGAGATTCAAAAGGACTACGACAAGGCTCTGGAGTCATATCAGCAAGCAGTCAAGAACGACTACCGGCTGGGCGAAGCTTATTACCGCATGGGGCTTATCATGGAGCGTAAGCACAAGCTTACCGAGGCGGCTGAACAGTTCAGTCAATCGCTCAAGATTTCCACCAACGCAGAATACAGCGAAGATGCCCGCCAACGGCTTGCTTTCTTGAACAGTCAAGGCAAAAAAGGCAAAAAATAGCTGCTGAGGCGTGCTCCTTCCAACCTGGCACCGCGCAGATCAGCTCGGTGGAGGATTGCCCCGGTCAAGTCTGCGCCGCGCAGGTCGGACCAGCGCAGATCAGCTGCTGTTAGATCTGCACAGTGCATATCTGCTTCAGACAGATTGGCTCCCCTGAGATTGGCACTACACAGTACAGCAAAACTTAAGTTGGCCCTGACGAGGCTGGCGTTGTTAAGGCTGGCTTTAGTACAGTTGGTCGCCTCTAAATCGGACTCATTCAGCTGAGCCTGCTGCAGCCTGGCACCAGCCAGGTCAAACCGGCTGAATTTCTGCCTGTTTAAGGGCACCTTGCACGCTACCAGTTTTTCAATCAGCTCTTTAACTGAACGAGCAGAAAGAATAGACGGCATTGGACGTTCGGCACTTGCGTCTCTCATCTCTAAAGATGTCCTCAACAGATCCAGAAGAATACCCGACATAAGAGAATGTTAATGCTAGGTCAGCGTTTAGTCGATGGTAAAAGCACCACTAAGACTGACTGATCCGCTCAACAATAGAGCTGGTGCTGCGTCCTGGCACCAGCTCAAGTATTTGCACGCGCCCGCCGGCGCTCTCCACCACTGGAGTCTCTTGCAAATCCTCCGGTTTGTAGTCGGACCCCTTGACATGAATATGCGGCTTGACTGCCTGCAGAAATTCAACAGGAGTGTCCTCTGGGAAAATAGTCACATAGTCTACGCAGGCAAGCTCGCAGAGGATTTCTGCCCGATCGGCTTCACTGGTGATGGGACGGGTTGGTCCTTTTAATTTACGTACCGATTCGTCGCTATTGATGCCGAGAATTAAGACGTCGCCTAAATTGCGGGCAGCTCTCAAAATGCGCACATGACCCACATGCAAAATGTCGAAGCAACCATTGGTTGTGACAATTCTTTTGCCTGCCTCCTTTAGCCCTACTGACAACTGCTCCAAATCTTGCCTTTCGACTACCTTGCCCATCTGCTCTCCAATTTCGCTGCTAAAACTGCATCCCGACTGACATTATTGTAGCTAAGCCAACCCCAAAGTCGTCTTCAGGTAACAGAGCAGGTTTTGCAGCTTCTCGGCTTACAAAGAGGTGCGCAAGCCGCGCAATCTTACCTGGTTGATCTTAAGCAAGTAACATGCAAAAGGACTGGAAAAGCATATCCCTGAAGAGCGATCCTTTTCTCTGATAACGATCTACACCAACTCGAACCACAAGAATACAAAGAATACAAAAGTCAAAAATAAAAGGCATACCCTCATCGGCACAACGTGCTGCAGGTTTATCTAGTACCACAAAGATTTCGTCCCGGTACTAACAGTGGTGCACCTTCGCCTCAAGCAATAACAGTTCGAGAAGAGACCAGCCCTGGCTAAACATATCTCTGCAAACCCGCATCTGTTTCTGTTCGGACCTGGTGGCACGGGCAGCTTCAAGACTCTCACGAGACCTGAAGCTAGTTGATTCCTCCTTGTGCTGCGGATCCAACCTGCAAACAACACATCAACCGAGCAAGCCTGGCTTGCTTAACAAAGGAGTCTGACTATGGCTCGTCATCGTGTCATTGGTCGGGATGATCCACTTTATCCCGCCATCCGCCGGCGCCTTCTCTGGTTGTCTTTCAAGACGGTGCTGGGCTATCTGGTCATGGGTGCTCTGATCGCCCTGTCCCTGGCGCTCTTCCATGTCAGCATCAGCGTGATCTGGGGTTTCGGGCTCATCTGGGCTGCCATGCCGCTAGCCGGCTGGTGGTACAGCGCTGAGATTGCTATTGCAATGGCAAAGGCTACCCTGGCTGATCCCACCAATCCAAAGCACAAGCGTGTAATCGACATTGTGCACCGGCTCTATGCCAAAAGCGGACTGGCATTCGAGCCTCCTGTCTACAGTTCGCCTGATCAGTCGCCAAACGCTTTTGCGACAGGTCCAATCCATCGCAAGGCAGTTGTAGCGTTCACTGAAGGCTTGCTCGACATCGGGCTCACCGACCCGGAGATTGAAGCTGTCTTTGCTCACGAGTTGAGCCACGTCAAGCATTATGACGTCGGGATCAACTCTGTTCTGGCAGTGCTTTCCACTGTTCTCTGCCTGATTGTCGACGCGGGAGTCAACACGCTGCTCAAGGGCTTCAAATTCGTCCTGCCCAAGAGCAAGCATGCGACATTCCTTCCGGCTATCGCCAACTCAGTCATCTTCTACGCTGTCTTCTGGCTCGTAGGACAGATAACACGAGTCATTCAGCTCTTTGTGGTGCGCACCCGTGAATCGGCTGCTGATGCCGGTGCTGCTGATATGACAGGATGTCCCTGTGCCCTGGTCAGCGCGCTCAAGAAGCTGGTGCACTATGTTGAAACACACCGCCCGGCTCCAGGAAGAGAACAGTCCTACTGGCTCGGCATGCGTCTCATGTCCACAATCGACCCGCTTTACGACTCGCTAACTCCGTCCGACCAACCGACCGGATCCTGGAACAAGGTAAAACAATGGTGGCGCTCACTCCAGGAGACACACCCACCAATCCCTGATCGGGTCGCAGTGCTCGAAGAGATCAACGGCGGTGCCTGCCCGGCAGTTATCTGGTAGCACCTGCTGAAAGTTAGATAGGAAGAGACATAAGCGACTCTGTATCAATAAGATCTTGCCTGGGAGCCACTTTTAGTGGCTCTTTCTTCATTTTTCTTTTATTGCACCGTATAGTATTTCGCAATTGCTGCCCCCGAATCGGAAGCTGCCCCAGTAGCCAAAATCCCAAGTTTGGCAGTCAAACCGCTCGCTCTCGGTAATAGTTTGGTCCACATGATGGCGACAGGATAAGCAATTTGCTACGGAATAACCGTTTGACAGGTTTAAATCGAATGAGCAGGTGGGAGAATTGTATTATGGATAAGCCCACTGCGTAGCAATTTGTTGTTTATTGATCTCCGAACAGACCAGTTCTTTCATGTTTAGATAGGCTATGCAATAAAAGGGTCATGAAAAAATGTCCAAGAAAAGCAATTTGTGCAAAAGACGCTTCAAAAATGGGCAAGCCATTGTTGAAGGCGTTGTCGCTTTCTGGCTTCTTATCATCGGACTCGTCATGGCAGTGGTGCTGATGCTTTACATTGGACAGTGGTTTAACTATCAAATTAAGCTCCAGTATGCAGCAGGGCAGGCCGCACAATATGCCACCAGTAAAATCTCATGGCTTGGAGCCATAAGACCGACCTACGACCCGACAACACTGCAAACAGACGTGGCTTCAGCCATGACTCCTGTTTTTAATCAAATGGGGCTGACGGGGGCAACTTTTACGCTTACGCCGTCCTTATCAACTGACCCGAAATCTGTGACTGTGACGGCTACTATTAACGGATTGACGTTATGTGGAGCCAATCTTGCTGTTCTTGGAGCATCCCTACCAGCAGCCAATCTGAAGGCTACAGCAACGGCATTGATTGCAGATGCTGCACCGCCGATGACACTAGAGATGTGTCTTGACGGCCAAAACCCATCGGCTGAAGGCATAGCAGAAATACCTGTTTACTACTATAACTATTTCAAGGGTAGTAGCCCCGTCTATCCTACTGGAAGCTACCACCAGATTTGTAATATGCAATGTAATTGCAGTGGAACTGACTCCTGGACAACGACAGGTTCCGGTACAAGGACAGGTTCGCCTACAGTCAAGTAGCTTTCTATCGGATGTTAATTGCTCCCCACATAGCGGCTTTTTGTGCGCTTCAACCGTGCAAAGGTGTCTGGCGACGTTGAGTCTGGACCTGCTAGCCAATCTCATAATTGCCCGCTCATCAGCCACCACAGGGAGAGTGGCAATCGAAAGAAGAAAGACTTCTATTGCTCGCTATCATTAAATGCTGGTGCCGCCGGGGCTTGTCCGGCTGCCGGGGACTGTGTCGCTGAAGAAGCTTGTCTCTTTTCAGGCATTTGCACTGGTGCCAGGGGTCTTGCTACTGTTGATGCTGGCGTGGCTGGACTGGGTTGCCCTGGCTGCAACACAGTCGGTGCTTGAATCGTCCTGTGAGCCGTTGGTTTTGTAAAGATGAGGACTGTAGCTGGCACTTTGACTATTGGAGACACCTGGGGTGATGCAGGTACTTGGGGTTGGGAAGTTTTAGATACAGATTTTACTGTCGGTAGTTTAGTCGGTACACTCAGCAAAAAAAAGGTGATTAAACCAAACACTAAAAGTGTGCTTGCAACTTCCGCTAAGAGGATATTGCGCCGGTTTGCAGCACCGACAGGGCAGTCTTTTGTTAGGAATGTACCATCTCCCCTCTGATAGAAAAGAATATTGTGTCGCCCTTCCATTTGAAAAGCCAATGCTTCAGATTTGGCTTCGTCTAGCGAATCAAAGTTATAAACACGTTGCATGCACTTCTGGCAGAAGCGGACTTTGTCAGTTCCATCCATCCCGTCCCACATTGATGAGCAGGGTGATGCCTTCTTGAATCGCTTCAATTGAGTTGAAGGTTTGATTTGTAACTCTTGTGCCTGCTGGCTTCGTTTAGCACTAGCTGTGGACAGCATCTGGGAGATCACCCTCTTGCAAGCCTCAGGATCCAAAGATGTCTTTGCCAGATCCCAGACATTCTTCTTTGCGCTTGCTAGCGGTGGTGGCATCTCAGGCATTGTTCCGTATTCAACGCTTGAGCGGTCAGCAGGTGCCGGCTGAGATGCAGCAAGTTTCCTCTCCTGGTCAGGATTGAGATTCAAGTTGGCTCCACTTCCTGCTTGGGTCATGTCAGTCCTTGTCTACACTAGCCAGTCTGGACTGGGTTTACGCTAGGCACACACCTCAAAGACGGCGTATTCTAACACAATATACAATCTCAAAACATGCATACAACCTTCTTATCAGCTGCGACGCTATAGTTATGGATACTGGCTACTTGTGCCACTAGCAAGTGCTGTTGCCTGCTCAAGCAATTCTTTAGCCTCATCTGGTCTGCCTTGTTTTGCACTGTTGTTGGCGAGCGATTCAAGTGTCAAACCCAATATTGCCCGATCGTCTGCCGATTTATTCCGGAGCTGTAAAGCTGCACGGTAGAACGGCTCTGCTTCTGAGTACTTAGCTTGACCATCAAGTGTTACTCCAGTAAAGTACTCTAGTCGTGCTTTGAACTCCGGATACGGATGAGGCCATTTGCGCTCCAGACCAAGCGCTTTCCTTGCTAGAGCTTCGGCTTCTGCCGTTTTGCCCATATTCAAATAAACGCCTGCCAGATCTAGAACACTTTCAGAGATCTCTGGTCCCTTTTCCCCTTGCTTTAGCCTTAATGACAGCGCTTCTTTAGCTACCTGCACAGCCTCGCCATACCGTTTTTCCATTTTCAGGCAATGGCTAAGCGCATGCGAAACTGCAAACCGCTCCGGGCTCTCGCCATGATTGCTCTTGTTCAATACTATTTGTGCCCGTTCAAACCATGGAATAGCTTTATTGCACATATTGGCATCTAAGTAAGCCACGCCAACATCGTAAAGAACCTGTGCAGCTATCAGTTCCTGCGAGTTAGTCAGGCGGTTGTTTATATCCGAGTACGGCTTAATAAGCAGCTCAGCCTTATCGTACTGCCGTTGCTTCAGGTACAGCCTGACCCTGGCAGCTACCTCACCGAAATCCGCAGGAGGATAATCCTCTATAACCATTTGTTGTGTACTCGGCCGGCTCTTATAAGCATCTTGTGGGGGCAAGCGATTGTCATTTGCAGAACGCCAGAATACACCTACTGCTATACCTGAAGCTATCGCCAGCAGAATCATGAGGGACATGGCTATAATCCAAGCCCTTTTTACGGAATCTCCTGCATGGTTCGTCAGCCTTGCTATGAACAGCCCCAAAAGCGTTCCTGAGTGTGCCAGTCCCTTTGGAGCATTGGAAAGCGACAACAATGCGGAACGAAGCTCATCCATGGTCTGATACCGTCTGTCCGGGTTCTTAGCTGTTGCCTTTAAGACCACCAGCTCGAGCCAGTCTCGTAAGTGTGGAGGAGCTTTAACATTAGTGAGTCGGCCCGGACTTTCGCTAAGTTGGGCATTAAAGACTTCAGCCGGGTCGTTGCTGAAAAATGGCGGTCTTCCCATCAGTACTTCAAATATAACAATGCCCATCGAATAAATATCGGTACGAACATCAACCTTTTGTGCGCGAATCTGTTCAGGACTCATGTAGTAAGGACTGCCGAAGACCTCGCCAGTTTGCGTAAGATGAAGTATCCCCTCCTCGCCGTCAGTGAGTTGTTTGACCAGTCCGAAGTCAATTATCTTGACCAACTCTTTGCCGTTGTCCGCTTGCACCAGCATCATATTGCTCGGCTTTAAGTCTCGATGTACCAGCCCTTTAATATTGGCGTGAGCCAACGCATCACATGCCTGAATAAGCAGCGGCAGAGCCCTTTCCAACGGCAGAGCCCCTTCACGCTTGATCAAATCAGACAGGTCTATACCATCAACATACTCCATGACCAGGTAAGGTTGCCCTTTTTCGGCCAATCCAAAATCGATCACGTTGACAATATTAGGATGATCAAGGCAGCTTATAGCAAGTGCTTCCTGTTTTAAACGCTGCACCTTACTTTCGTCCATAGCCTGGTGGGGGGAAAGCACTTTGATCGCCAGGATCTTGTTGATGAAGATGTTCCTGGCCTTATAGACATGACCGGCCCCACCTCCGCCCAACAAAGATATAATCTCGTACTTCCCGTCCAGTGTGGTTCCCAAGAATGGATCACGAGCTTCGCTCGGCTCCTCTGAACTTTCATGATTGTGTAATGCTATTGCCGGCATGTCAGCGTGGACCACATCCAGCAAATGTCCTTTCGCATCAACTGGTGCTTGCTCAAAAGCATTGCACTCTACAATCTTGATCTGCTCGCAATTCAAGGCTATCTCCACCGAACAATCTGGAGTTTTGATAACCTTTTTCTTCAACTCTTCAGACGGCATTGTATTAACTTGCTAACGCCACCGGCAGCAATAATCCACTACTAGCGACCCTCTTGACACCCTCTTGCCAGTCGTTGCCCATACACCATCTCCTCCACTGAACAACATACACATTATCCTGCTTCTCGTAACAGTGACAGAATAAAAAGTTCTGGGTCCAGACCCTAAGCGACTCTATGGCAAGGAGGGCAGCACTGACTCGTTTTGCACTGCGCCATTCAAGAATCCTCCCTGTGCCGCCGCTTTCCGGGATGTTATGAGTGCTTGAAATTGGCTGGTCCTATCCTTTAATTTGCCCTGGAATTCGTTCCTTTACGACATTCTTCACAACAGCATTGCCAAACCTGTCGACAGCTACTTGCACTACTAAATGCTTCTCACGCTCAAGGTTCCTACCTGCGCCTTCCGGCACAAACGCTTGTTCGATGCCATAGTGCAGGTGGTAGCTGTGCAGTGACTGCGTCGGCTTCTGCCAATCCTCCGTTTCCACCTTTGCCTTGATAGCAACTTCGCAAGGGGATAAAGTTACCGGTGTCTCGCTCACTTTTACTGCTTCCCAGTACGGATTGCCCTGGCGCAATATGACATAGACCTCCTCATCAGGACTGAGCTTCTTCTCGGACTTCACTGATGAGATTTCATAACCAAGATGGACATAATCACCACGGAGAGGGTCACGGGGATCAACAGGCACTGTGCGCAGTGTTACAGTCCTCCCAGTAGCCAGAGTATAGGCATGGACACCAGCAAGTCCTGTCAGAAGCAGAAGCTGGAAGGTGACAGCAAGGACAAAGTGAACACGCATACGCCTGTAAGGCGGCTCAAAAGTCAGATCGGCAAGCAATTCTGAAGGCGATGACTGCCCTGTTCTTTCTGAGGCACTACCTGATTGTGTCGTAACGTTCGGATTAGTTCTGGAACTCATCCCTGCAACCCTCCAATTAACTTTCTCCGCCTACTCTCGGCAAATGATCCGACAACGAGCAGAACAATCCCGCCAGCAATAAAGAAGACAGATCGGTCAAGCATGGTGAAGAACATGTCGAAATAGCGAAAGATGATAAAGAGCACAAAAAAGACGATTGTCATATTGACCAGAGCGATGCTGCGCAGACGGTTAAGTCCAGCAAACACCAGCAACACCATTGCCAGCAGAGCATTGATGTTATGCAGTACAAGCGGGACCAGCTTCCCAGGCACCGCAGGGATAAAGTAAAAAGCAGTAACAACAAAGAATGCTGCTACCACCTCGGGTGGTGTCTCTTTTTCTCGATAAGCGGCTAATGCCACACCCAGCAAGGCAAGAAAAAGAAGCATCGCCAGTACGTGTATGTGAGCAAGGTCGATTGCATAACGCTCACCGCAGGTAACTACCAGCATTGCAGTCAGTGCCGAAGCAGTTCCAATAAACATGAACGGTTTCGCAAAGAGCTGCCAGTTCTTCTTGTGCCAGAGATAGCCGCCAAAAAGTGCGATACCCCAGGCAAGCAACCCGGACTGTTCAGTACCGGACCAGAAAGCCACCCACAACACAGTCCCCAGGAGGCATACAGTCATCGCCCAGGGACTTCTCACTACATAAGCAATGAACATTGAGCTTGCTGTTGCCGCTGCAAACCTGAGCATGCCGACAGTGTCTGCAGGGCCGCCACTGGCAGCAGACATCGGATTGTGAGACAACAACCAGTAGGCACACACAAGGTTAGCCAGAACCCCTAGCGCCGCCACTCTTGTTACCAGGGCACTGGCCATGGTGCCAGCCGCCCAGAGCAAAAGCCCGTTTGTAAAGTTGATATCAAGATTGAAAATCTGCGCTATGAGCCAGATACCAGCACCGTAAAACAGAGAGCCAAGCAAGAGAAGAGCAGTACCCAATTTGGGTTTGCTGCCCGGTTCAAAGCGAAAATACCAACCGGCGGCATGGGCAGCCACTATAGCAGAGAAGATCACAATCAGTTTATAGACAGCAGCAATCTGATTCCAGTTGGCTCCAATAAATAGAAGCGTCCCAAGACCGACCAGAACAGATCCGAGGATGGCCATTACTGTAATGAGAACGCCCTGATTGCCTGCCGTTGGGTAGCGTGCCAGCAGCATATCGGCTATGTCTCTTGTTATCAGGCTTTCCTGTTGCCAGATACTAATCTCCGCTGCCAGTGCTTTGCGAAATTTCGGCGATAATTGCTGAACCATAACCTTCCTCTCCTGAGAGTCCATCTGCTGGGATACTAACCCAGAGGCAGATGGCAAAGGCGAATTAACAGACACTTTGTACACTGTTGGCTTGACTGCTGAAACCAAGCGATGAAATCTGCATCTGTGACGGTAGCAAATCAAGTGTTCTCAAGATCGCGAGAGGGCAGCCAACAATGGCTTTCCATCTCAATCCCAATTTTCTTTTGCGGTGCAGTATAGTATCTCTGGAAATCAAGAAAGAGCTTCGAGCTTGTCCCTTTTGTCGTTGATTTAGTTGGTGACCCCCTGACCAAGCGGATTAAGCCTGGGTAGGTTTGATCTTGCAAAGGTACAAATCTGTGACAAGGAGGTCACCATGAGTAAATCATCGTCTGGATCTAAGAG
>CAILLX010000127.1 GCA_903835185.1 uncultured bacterium
CTCTTAGATCCAGACGATGATTTACTCATGGTGACCTCCTTGTCACAGATTTGTACCTTTGCAAGATCAAACCTACCCAGGCTTAATCCGCTTGGTCAGGGGGTCACCAACTAAATCAACGACAAAAGGGACAAGCTCCTGTGTGGTTTTTCCATTTCTCGCCCTACTACTCCATTGCGTGCTTTCACCAGCCCCGGATTATTCACACCGGCAGCAAATTGGGGGCAGTTTACTGATTAAAACGGCGGAGTGCTGCGGTTTAATCTTCTCTGATCCAGCAACGAGTTTTCTGGTCAAAATTCGCTGACGATGCCGGAAATGATCGCCAGTTCTTTTTCGGCACACATGAACAGTTTTTCAGCGTGGTACTGCCGGCGGTGTTACTTGTGGTTTTAAAGTATTGAAGAGACCGCTAAATTGGGTCGTCATGTTGTTCTTCACACAAACAGAACCAACCAACAGAGGGTCTCTATGAGTAAGAAGTCTAAGGGCAGTCATGGAAGAAAGCAAGTAAAGTTGAGTGTTTCTAATAACCGCCCAGAATTGCGAATGTCCTCTACTGCTGGTGCATTAAGTCCGTTTGGTGGGTTGCCATTGCTTGCAAAGATTGAAAAATTGTTGGGATTGATTGCCTGTGCAGCGGCAAAGATCCAGGACACAAGCCACAGCGCATTTATCTGTATGCTGATGGCACAGCTGTAGAAACTCATGGCAAGCAAGAGGGAGCCGTATACCGGGGTGGCAAGTACAAGAAGGAAATGTATTTCCCTTTGACTATATTCGATCAGGAAGGCTGGCTGCTGGCAGCCACCTTGAGACCAGGCTACCAATCGGAAGCAACGACTATCTTAAACGCTATCGAGAGGATTATTGCCAAATTGAGAGCCCGCTGGCGCAATGTCGAGATTGTGCTTGTTGTCGACGGAGCCTTCAAATCGTCTACATTGCTCAACTGGTGCGAGGATAACGATGTCTTTTACCTTGCTGGATATTGCAACTCCGCTGCGGTACAGCAGAAAGTCCAGCCAGAGGCGGATGTAGTAAGAAGAGAATTCACCAAGCGACATGGTGTGCCCCGCTTTACCGACAAGCATGACAAAAGGAAAGGTCAGGAGGAACATACAAGAATACGTAACATCAGAGATTCAAAAGAACGCATGGCTGAAGAGAAGGCGCTGGCACTACGTAGCGTCCGTCTAATTGGTGAAGACACTCACAGAGCAACCACCTGTCCCAAAGAAGATCCCGATCGACGCCTGATCTTCAGGCTGGATGACACTGACCATGGATTGGATACCCGGTGCGTGCTAACGAACTTCACGAGCTACACCGCTGAGCAGATTTACGGAATGTACTGCCAGCGTGGCAACTCTGAAAACTGGATCGGCGAGTTGAAAAGCTGCTGCAACATCAGGTTCAACAGCCAATCTTGCCTTGCCAACCAGTTCCGCCTTCACATCCACGGAATGGACTACATGCTCATGTGGGTGCTGCGCCTCGCCTGCCCACATCGTCTTGCAAATCGGAAACTTGAAAGCATACGCAAGATTCTTACTTGAGATTCCAGTCGCCGTTACATACAAACGGCGGCAAACCCTCTGGGAGATGAGTGATCGCTTTCAATACCAAAGAGAATTCCTGCACATTGCACGAACGTTCCAGCGCTCAGCCTGATTGCAAGCCACACCAGGAACTAATTGCCTCGCATTGCGAGGCTAGCTGCATTGAGGCAAAAAGATGTCAGTATCCGATGAACAGCTCGTTTAATGTGAAAAACCGAACAACTTGCTCCATCTCCACATGGTGAAACCCGCTTGTTCTGCCCATCGGGCCGTCAAGTACTATATGCATGAATAAACCCGGTGCCCTAAAAAGATACCGCGTGTAATCCGACCGGCAGGTCTTCCAAGTATTGAGATATATGCGACAGGGAACCTTGCCGAAAAGGGTCTGTTCTGTATGTAATTGCAATTGATAAACTGCACCACAACCGGACAGGAAGATTGGAAGCGAGCTGTCACTCAATAATAAGCCCTTAAAGCACGAGTAGACCCCGAAAATGTCAGGAAGTGCCTTAAAGATGAGAAAGAGAAGAGGGCGGTGGTATGATCCCACCCCCCCTTCTCTTCGCATCCTGTCTGCCGGCAATGAAACTTGTCCAATGCCCGGCAATGTTTCGTGTCCGGCGACAACTTTTAATCTTGCCCTGCGTCATCTTTCATTCTTCTGCACTCAGCGCATGGGCAGCCTGATATCTGCTGAACAGCGACTGCAACCCGGTCGCCTACGACTTCCTGGCTTTCATCTCCCTGTCGAGGCGTGCCATGGCCTCCACGATGACGCTTCCCTTGCCCTTCTCAAGTTGAGCGGTCTGATCGGGCATCTGGGGCTGTCCCTTCTTCGCCGTCCTGGCTTCCAGCTCCCTGTTGAGGCGTGCCATGGACTCCATGATGACGCTTCCCTTGCCTTGCTCCAGTTGGGCGGTCTGATCCGGCATGACGTTCTTTCGTTGATTGTTCATATTGTTCCCTTTCCTTTCTCATCTTGTTTGTTACGGCTGCCTGCTCTTCAAGCTGGCTGACAACTTCTTCCGCCTAGTACCTTAACTTCACCTCCTCTCGATGTGTGCGAACAATCCAGGACAGAGTGTTCAGCACCGTCCGCATCAAATTTTTTCCTAAGCAGTCTCTCAATACGCCCAAAGCAGTAATGCTCACAACAACAGCATCCCGCGAACAACAACGCTCAGTGCAACTGAGGTTGTGGAAGCTGAATTCGTTGTGCGGGAGTTTCTTTCTGTTTGGCTTTGATGAGAGGTGTTATGGATTAGATATAGCTGTACCTTAAGTGACAGCCAGGTAGCAAAACAACTCACTTTCTACTGCTAGTCCAAAACAACATTTCCCCGGGCTTGTCCCTACCAACACAACAACAGTCTCCACTCTGGGCGTTGGGATAGTGTCAGTTAGAACTCTATCGAAAGGTGGCTCACTGCGTAGAATCCCCCAGGAGAGGGGGCAATTGAGCTAGCGAGGGTGAAACAGCGTTCTCACAGCTGGGTGCTTGTGATAAGTTGCGCTAACTTTAAAGTCGATGTTCATAAAAGAGCATCAAGCCAACAAACTATCTGGGCACGTCGCCGCATCTGCTTACTGGCAGCTTAAACAGATCGGAGCAAACTCAGGACTGTCGCCTCCTTGGAGACATTTTGCCAACAACTCAAGGCAAATTTAATAACATAGATCAGACGTTCTCTTTCCAGTGCTAAGCAGAGAAAAGCAGTATGAATAGTTACTTACCTGCATTGTTTAGCATACCGCCTGCAGGTTAGGTTGGATTTACATTCTTTATCCTTAGCTTTCACACAAGATATACCAGGCAGAGCCATACCAACCACTTTTACATCCATTCTTCTCTGCAACCGACAGAAAAAGAGGTACATGCTCTGGTAGCCGCTTACTGACTAATGCGACCCGCAGGCTTAGCAAACGGCTTGGACGGCTTCAGAGAACTCCGTGCGCCTGAGTAAGGACGGAGCCACAACAACTTTTTTGGGGGTGAATGACACCATGTCCAACGAAATGACGCTTGGGGACTTCAACATACTTCAAGCCCGTGCAAAGCTCGCTCTGTCCACTGGCAAGCAGGTACCTGATCCGTTCAGGGGTGCTACCACTCTTGGTGTCTACCGACACACTGTCGCCGACGCTCGACAGCTACTGCCGAGCCGGTATCAGACACGTTATGTAGACGTACTGGAGGAGGTTGTCAACCAGGCAGAGCAGACTCTCTCAAGCCTGCACCCTCGTAACGGCAACGGCAGGCGTGCAGTTTTCGAACAGCTGCAAGAGATCTTCTCCAACACTGCCATTCCCATAGTGCAACTGCGATCAGCGAAGCACCAGCGGGAGCTAAAGGCATTTCTTGCTGTAATCGGCAACGTCTATCGACGCTTCGTAAACGACTCGCTGGTAGACAAGGGAGCCAGGTTCAACTTCATCTCTCCAGATTTGGATCCGCTTGGCTATTTTGGGCACAACGAGGCGGGACCGTTTACTCTGCCCGCCTCGCAAGACATGCCTGTAGCCATTATCTCCAAGCCGACCAGCGAGATGCGATTCCTGCCTTTCTGGGCAGCAGATGGGCACGAGGTTGGTGGTCACAGCATTTACGGCGCAGTCGAAGAGTTTCACTGCGAACTGGCAGCCGTTCTCGAATCCAACATTCGTGCTGCATTCCGCTCCAAGAAAATACAGACTAGCGCAGCAACTGTTCGCCTGCCAGGTCGCGGTATTTTCAGGTTTGGCAAGACTGTCAGTATGGAAGAGTTCATGGTTCTCATCTGGAAAGCCTGGCTTGCTGAAGCCAGCGCCGACCACGCCGGGCTGGGCAACATCGGCCCGATGTACCTGGACTCGCTGCTGTTGCTGCTCTCCTGCCTGCGCCCCAACTCAGTGCTCAGCAGCACTGACACCTTCGACTCCAGGCTGTTTGAAGACTCAAACGGCTTTGAACCACACCCGATCGACATTGTACGCGTTCTCATGTGCACAGAAGCTCTGAAAATGATGAACTTCAGCCAGGGAGCCGCCTATGCTGATGCGCTCACACAACGTCTCTTGTCAAACCGGGGCGGCAACTTACCTGAGACTGTAACTTGGAACGACTCGAAAGGCGCCCAGGTACTGGCAATCAGCCTGTCCGATTTTCAGGCGGTGTTACCAACTGTGGTGAGCACCATTTTGACTGCCAAGATCAAATCGCTGGCCAACAATGCGTTCGGCGACATTGTCAACTGGCGAAACAGCGATGAAGCAACAGTGAACGCGCTTGCTGCCACAATCGCCACGAGCGGAACGCCGTCCCTGTTACACCTGGAACCTCGCCATGTTGTCGCCGCCTCAATGCTTGCTATGGAAGAGGCGTCTCTGGCTCCTGGATTCTCTTCCGTAGCTTCCAGCATCCACAACAACGGAATCTCCATCTTGCAAGAAATGTATGACTCCCACTGCCTGTTGATGAGCATCCTCAAGCCGTCACCAGGTAGCAACACCACGCCAACTGTCGACATGTTCCGCCTGTTCAAACACGTAAAAGCGCGCCCGTTCCGGCATGCATTACGTTGACTGGCAGGCATCCTTTGACTGCTGTTCCCGGCTCCGGGCGCTGCCTCATGGTGGCGCTCGGAGCTCTACAGCAGCCAAATTCTCACACCTGTAGCGTACCGGTTTGGATTACATCTGTTATCCCAACAGGCTGACAGAGTGACCAACAGATACGTGCGCTCAACAGAGAAGGGACAATCATGAAGCGGATAAGACGCCAGTTCGGTGCCAAGTTTGCTGATGCACTAGCCAAGTGCCCTACCCTTGTAGCTGACCTTGCCGAGCTTCGTGCTGCCGGCGTCAAAATTCGCAAGTTGAGCGGGCGCTGCCAGGCATACTCAAACAGCGCTAAGATGACAATCTCGATTAGCGCTCGCTGCAGCTTGAGCTACAAGCTCATCAGTCTTGCTCACGAGAAGGTCCATGTACTCGTGAGCCTCACACCCAATCCAACTCCAGGAGTAACCGGGCGTCAGACTTTCATAGACATGTGCCTCAATGCCGAAACAGACGCCATCGAGCATGAGGTGCAGGTTGCTACCGAACTGCTTGCTGCCCACATCGAGGTGGACAATCATTCGAAGGAGTGGCTCGCCCGCTGGCGGAGAGGTAGACGTGCTGCTATCCGCAAGGCCATCGAAGAGGCTTACACCTCAACCACCGGTGAAACCTACCCCGATTATTACGGGGGGTGGTACGACGAAGTGATCAAGCCTAAAGACAGACTGCCTCTCCGTTGTGGCGACCGTTTGCACCGGAGCAAAAAGCATCACGGTTGTGGACATATACCACTCTTCGACTTCATTGTGTACAAGCGACTCTTAGATCGGCTCGGAGACTATATGTGCCCACGCTTCAGCGGTTGCACAGCCTGCGAAGCGCCCATTACTCTCAATCTGCCTGTGGACAAAGATGCATAGGCAGGAAAGACCAGAACTTCCGGCACCTCGCTGGCAGTCTACCGCTTGCTGATATCAGCGACGGCAGGCTGCCAGCGAGCAAACTGCTACTCACTGCTGCCGACCATGCCAGACAAGAAGGACAACTAAATTCACAGCAGTAGCAGTTAACGACACCGACAACACAGAAGCCACGAGGAAGCAGATCTCAACTATCCAAGATCTGCTTCCTCGTACAGCATTTGAAGGCTTGGTCAAAAAAATTTGATCGTATTGCCACCATATACGGTGCCTCCCTCCATTCACAGCAGGTTGTGGGCTGCAGGCTTCTCGCGAAGTGTATCATTAAGCAGACAAAGGACTCGATGGCAGGTCCACGGCTAAAGAGATTACAGTTTTTGCTTACAATGGCAGGCAGTCACTGTGCACTTAAGACCAGCCATACATGCCAATCGATACTTACTATAGAACATCGGATTCGTTCGTGAAAAAAAGTGCCTTGAAACTGCTCTTGTGGAACAGCTTTTTGGCACTTACTACGGTCGGTGCTGCCGATGGCAGCTGGTGTCTATTCTGACAGCTGGTGTCTATTCTGGCTACTTGGTTCTCTGTTCCAGGATGCTCAGCGAAGCTGCGATCAGCTGCTGCTCCAGAACGGCGTCTGTCACGATCTCGCCAGGGTGAGCTGCCTTCCAGGCAGCGATCTTCTCGCGCGCTACCTGAACCAGCTCCTGGACACGGTCGACCCCAAGCTTCAGCGGCTGGAGAGCAGCTTTCGCCTCGTCAGACTTTTGCTGGAACAGCGCCATGTCGCCTCGCATACGATCCGGATAATCCTTGGCCATCAGCTGAAGCGCCATGGAAGCAGTTGCAGCCAGCTCCTCCACTCGCCCTTGCAGCTCATTGTGCTGACCCAAGATCTTGTCGACAAGCCGGAAGTACTTGACAGCACAGCTCTGGAGCGTCGCGGCATCGGCACCAGAGGACTTCGCAGTCCAGAAGTCAGATTCCAGAGTGGTGATATCACTCAAGGCAGCCTGGATCGCATTGACGTTCTGCTGCGCCGGCTCGCTTTTCATGACGTCCAGGATCTGCTGTACGGAGGTGAGGTACACATCCTTGAGCTGCGGGTACTCGTCCTGCGCAGCAGGCTTGGCATTCTGCGAATAGGCCGGAGCCAGCGACAGGACCAGAGACAGGACCAGAACCGACATGATAAATCTCATGGCTCTTTCCTCCAGTTTCGGTTTGATTTTGCACCACAACATGCAAGCCGCTGACCGAACAGGAGCAACAACTTGCAATCAGGACCCAACTGCAGCCGCAAGACAAAAGACAAAACCAGACATAGCCACAACTTGAAACCATGAATTGGTGTCAAGGCGTTTGTTTTGGCTAAAGTCTAAGGCTAGACAGTTGTGAACACGTGTGTTCACAGCCAGAGCCCCTTCAGTAAGGAGGGGGCTCTGGCTGCATTGCAGCTGCGTTGCAATCGGCAGCTACATGCACCGGTTGCCAGACCTGACAGCTTACGTCTTTGGGACGTAAGGAGCCAGCTGCTCAAGAACCTTCTTCATCAGCCCGCTCCCATAGTTGAGCAACAGACCACTGCCAACGACAATGATGATGAGTACCACCCACCACTCAAACATTCCAACAAGCAGGGTCGAGATGAACCACACCACAGCAGCCACTATGTGCGTGATGGAGAACTCTTTGTGTATGAGATACACCGACGCGGCGATGGCGCCCAGCCAGGCAATGACAGCTCCGGTCGCACCAGCCACGCACACAAAGCCGACGGCCGAGAGCATAATGCGCACAAAGCCGGTGGACGAAAGAGTATCGCGGTCGAAGCCGTCAGCCTGGACGTCCAGGACCAACCTCTTCATTCCGGCACTGATATAACCTCGCACCGGCGGCATATAGGAGATTGCGGCAAGAAGTCCGAGGACAAACACGATGAGTAGAGACATAATTATACCTCCTTACTTTATGTGTGGTGCCCAGTTGTTGAGCTGCAACAAGAGACACCGGTAACTACACAACAACAGATGACGACAGCCAGTCCCACAGCAAGGTCTAAATGGTTGATGGCTGACGCACGCGCCTTTCGCCTTATGTTTGCTTGCTACACGCAGTGCATCCACCTGGGCAGGTGGATTTCTTCCACATAGTCCCGGGCGCCAAGGAAGATGATCTGGTCTACTGTAAGAGTTGCCACGGCGACGTTGTCACTGATGTCTGCCGGCGCTTATGCCAGACTCGTCGGGGTTGAGTTCAGACATGATCGGCACCTCCTTCCATTATTCGTGATGCACCATTGGCGCTACCACAGCCGGGCAACAACTCACCACACACCGAACAGGGCTG
The DNA here is from genome assembly GCA_903835185.1 of uncultured bacterium. Lineage (GTDB taxonomy): Bacteria > Cyanobacteriota > Vampirovibrionia > Obscuribacterales > Obscuribacteraceae > CAILLX01. Next base: position 8,378 of record CAILLX010000127.1, read on the forward strand.
TCGGCAAACAATCCGGAACCTGCTGGATAAGCCCAGAGACACCGCAGTTTCAGCTGAGCTCAGAAGCTGGCATACCGCATCGTTTGCACACAAGCCTAAGCAGACTGCGGGCTCTCCTGAAGGAGGGTGATGAAGCGTCCCAGCGTAGAGCCATAGCGGCCGGACAGGTAGTAGAAGCGCTCGAGCCGGCGTGTGTCACCGGGGTTGGACACCATGAAATGTCCAAGCGTGGCAGGGGCACCAAGAAGCCAGAGCATCATGCCCAGATCAGCTGATGGCGAGTCACCGTCAATACCGGCAATCACCATTTTGCGATCGTCACGATGGCTCCAGCCCCATCTACCGTTGGCAACCTGACACCAGATCCAGTAGCGGAAGTTGAGGTCTTTGCCAGGCTGCGGTTTGTCGGCCCACTCCTGGTCCAGTATGTCGTAAGAGTGAATGAGCCCGTTGGAGTAACCATCAGCAGTGTACTGAAGCGGGCTGCCAACAACATTTTCCGGCTTGATGCCAAGCCCCGGAGCCACTGCCACGGCAAGTTCCTGATCGCCGGCAGTGACAAGCACAACATGAACACCGGCTGCTTCAAGAGCCAGATTTTCTTCGATGACGCCAGGAAAAGCACATGCTGTTGCATGCGGAGCAAACTCAGCAAGCATTGTTGCCCGCTCTTCACGAGTAACACCAATTTGCGAGAGCCAATAAAGTCGCCAGAAGTCCAGGAGCCCAAAACCGCTCGCCTGAGTGTCCCAGAGACGCAGAGCAGCTTGCGGGGTAGCATCGTCGCCGGTAGCGCATGCAAACGGTGACACAGTGGCAAGCCGCCTGCGCAAGAAGGACTCAACATGTTTGCGTCCTTCGCTGCAAAACTTGTTGTTTTGAACCAGCCAGCGGAAGAAGTCGACAAAGACATCGCCAGCACGCTGAGTGCCATCCATGTCTTTAATCCAGAACACCTGCTTGCCTGCCACCAGCCTGGAGTCTACCCATGAGCGAAACTGCGGTGAGCAGATGAGCTCTATGCGCTGCCGGGTTGAGATTCTGGCAGCACGAACATCATTGCTGTCCAGGCTGCCACCAGCAAGCCGGTAAAGCTCTTTCTGCACAGCCCTCAAGTATTGAGTACCATTGGTCACCCGCGTCGGTCTCCCTTCATTTTTTCGGACTGAATATGTCGGTCACAACCAAGTCGACGATTTCACAATCGTCCAGATTTAGTTGCTGAGCATTGAGCACCTAGTATACAGTCGAACCCGGCAGGCGCTCCGGCAACAGATCTAGCAATGATCAGCTGCCGGAGCAACCTGTAGCTTGCCCAGCAATTCAAGAGTGCGTCAGAGTTATTAGATGTAGAGACAATGCGTGTGCCTCATTATTCTTGAATCAGGTACAGAAGCAATGCACAACGTCGCCACTCCGCCTGGTTAATCCGACAGGCTCCTATGACTGGGACCTGGACTGCTGTTGGGCAGCAAGACGCTCGACGAGCCACATCTCCTGAATCTCTTGCTCAGAGAGGAGACACTTGGCGATAGCATGGACAGGCTCGCCCCAGAACTCCTTCAAGAAACCAGCACCGAATTTGGGGTTCTGCCCGGTCCACTTCTTATTGTTGTACCGCCTGACGCAGCGGAGAATGACATCGCACGCCGGTTCGTGCGACAGCTCTGGAAAGTCTTGCCGCCACGCTTTCAGCGCCTCGAACTCAACCAGCCACCAGTGTCCGGCCAGGAAAACAGCCTTGTGGCAGCTGTCAATCGGCAGAAAGACCGGATTCGGTTCAGGCACGTGCGTGAGGAAGCGACATCCTTTAACGTCTGCCTGTTGCGACTCCTGAGGTTCCTGCAGCTTCGGCCGGGACACTGCATGCAAGATTCCAATCTCGTCTACATACAGGTCGCGGAAGGTCTTGACGCCGGCGCTGTCGAACACGCGTCCAGATTCGAGCTGTCCCCACTGCTCAACGCGGAAGCCCACCTCATCAGCAAGTCGACTCCTCTGGTTGCGACCCTGGATCATGCTGCAGAGATCCGCCCAAATGTCGTTCCATTGTCGTCCAATCTGCGCAAAAAGCCAGCGCAACACCAGGGAGTAACGCATGGTGCTTTGCGCCTTGTCCCACCGCCACCACCAGGACTTTTCAATTGTGGGGAGCTCTTCAATCGCGGTCCTCTGCATGAAACGCTTACGCCCCTTCTCAATCCTGGCTCCCTTGCGCCCTCGCTCGAAGAGCTTGCGTTCGAAGTCTTTCATTGTGGCCTCCTTCTCATATCAGTTAGAGAGTAAAAAGGGAAAGTTGATTGTGCTTTGAATGACTGCCTTCTAAGTTTCTGGACATCCGTGTGTTTAGCTCTGTACAGTGCCAGGCAGGTGTACTGGAAACCCGGCAGGAGGGATGCGCCCGATGCCAGAGCACCACTGCTGGTGCGTAGTGACTGGCACCGGGCAGGTCGGAACGCTGCTACTGAGCGTCGGGCTTGCCGGCCACGAGGTGGCGGTTGGACTTCTCGGGAGACTCATACTGCGGGCGAGGCACCGGCGGCTGCCACTGCGGACCATATCTTACGGCGCTTGGTGAGCCGGATATCCTACTTGGTCTACTCGCCTGCCAGAGGAACGATGATCGTGCCGGAGCGCACATCTGCGTCGCTGCCATCAAGTATCGCTGACCAGCCTGCAGTATTTCCATCGAACTGCACTCCGGGAAGCTCTGCAGTGAACAGGTCGTAGCGCCGCCTCGTATTGGTTAGGCGATGGAGCGCTTCCACAGCCAGCCCTCTCACGAACGGCCGCGGCAATATCTTGTCACCACAAGCAGGAAGAACAGCGTAACCGCCTGTGTGAGGTGGCGGTACATAGTAACTCATAGACAGCGCCACGCCCAATTTGTACGGCGCGAGGAAGATGCAATAAAGTTGGCTTCTCTGCAGCGCTCTCGCAAGAGCGTTGTTCCAGATGTTACAGCTCTGTTCATTTTCCTGGTACCGATTGGCTATCTCAGCCATTGCAGGATGATGCACACCAGGCGCACAAAGCTCACTGGTGAGAATGAGCCTGGACAGAGGGTTGGTCTTTTCCGGACCAGGAAGTGCCTTACCAGCATTGACAGAGTGCATGACGATGAAGCAGCAGGCAGCCACCCAGACCTCAGAAGCAAGCTTACACAGCCTGGTTTCGTGATGAGAATTCACCTCCTCATCGCACACAAGAGCATCTGCTGCCGGTCCGGCTACTCCAGCACCTGCCAGCCGTATACGCAAGTCTGCTTCGCCGGGAAATCGGGGAACCCATATTCCCGCCATTGATACCACTCCTCCTTCCAATCTCATATTTTGAGCAGGCAACACCTTAATCACTCACAATTGTGAAATTAGGTGCTGAGATAAACTTGGGTGGTTTTGTTTTCTCGAGTTAGAGCAGTTTGATTGGGATAGAAAGTAATGACTGGCGATACCGTAATACTTTCAAGCTACACAGAACAATAGGTCGGTTCAAATTAGTAACATGCAACATCGTCCCCGAAATATGACTGTATAAAAGCTTCACAGCGCTGCCGAGCCATTGCAGTTCTACTCTTCAGTCAGAATTACACTTTGCTGTATGTCCTGATTACAGCCTGGTTGAACATTTGTTGCCCGGGTTGGCACAGCTAGCACAAGGTGGGGGTTTTCACTACTGAAGACGCAACAGGCGTTCGCAGAGCTAGCGCCACCCCTGCAAAATGAGACTGAGTTAGCACCCGGTTCAGACTCGAGCGTGACAACACCTGGTCACGAAATTCCTCACTTTTGTCTCTCTGCTGGTCTGTAACGCCGGATTGTCTCCAGCCTCATGTGCCCGGAAACTTTTTTCACCATTTGCAGATCGTGACCGTGTGCCAGCATTTTCATCAAACAAGTATGTCGCAACACTTCAGCTGATACTGCCAGACCTGCTGTTTGCCCCAGCTTCCTCAAAATAAAATCAATACCTGCTGTTGTAATTCTCATACCTTGCCGGTTCAATAGCAGAGCCTGCTCATCTGTGTCAGCAAAGAGCGCATTACGCCTCTTAATCCAAGACTTTATTGCCGCTCTCGTTTCACTATCCAGAACGATTGTTCTTTTTCTACAGTGCTTCTCTCTGCAGATTGTTATTGTGTGCTGCTCAGCAGTAAGGATGACATCGCCAACATTCAAAGCTGCACACTCTGCGACCTTCAGCCCGGCTCGCAAAAGCAAAAGCACCAGAGCTCTATCTCGCAGAGATTGTGACTCTGCGAGGGCCTCAAGAAGCCTCGTCTCCTCGCGTGCGGTCAATACAACCGGTTTGCCACGCGCGACAATCGCCCGTTCAACTCTGGGCTCTCCCAGACCGATATAAATAAAAAAATGATCAAGAGTGGAGAGTGTGGTGTTTATGGTTGTGCAGCTATACTCCAATTGATTTTGAAGATAGTCGCTATAGTCCGCGACAGCACGGTCACGCGTGCCGGCACTTTTCAGTACATCATCATAATCATTGTCTTGTGTGGACAGAAAAACAAGAAATTGATTGAGCCTGGATGTGTAGGCACGCTTCGTATGAGCACTAAGTCGCTTGCCAGACAACCAGCGCTTGTAACGGGTGAAGTGCTCCCATAGCACCTGTAGAAGCTTTTCGTTCAAGTAATTGCCCTTATGGCAGCTTCGCTTTATCACAAGTGGAACAAAACAAATTATATCAAACTTGCGCTTTATCACAAGTGGATTGAAACCCTCGCGTGAGCCAGCGAGCAATCCTGCGTCTTCAGTGGGGATCCTACGCAGATCCAGATTAGATGCACAGCTGTTTCCAGCTAGAATTCAGCAACGCTGGCAAACCCGCGCTAGCGGACAAGCCAGGCTGAGGAGGAAATAATCAAGAACGGCAACTCCTCTCTTAGTGATAACTGTCTAAGCATGACAGCCAATACCTCACGCCAACTGGCTTTCAACTCTGATTGCACTTACGATCCAGCTGCATACACTTCGACGTCACAAGTTGATCCTTATGGAGCAGCGTCGCTAACGTAATGTCATATCCCTTTTAAGATCACCCAGTCGAGATACTCCCAAAACAAAAGCGCTGTTCGCCTCATCCTAAATAGCTCATAACAACAGCACCATGTGTTGTAACACAGCTATTTAGGATGAGGCGAACAGGTTGGGTGTACTCGGCACGGTTCATCAACTCAAGAATGCACAAGGAGGCACGGATGAAGACTCACAGATTGCCTATTCTGCAGGTTCTGATATTGCTGGTGCTCATGGCATGCGCCATGGCAGCAACGGCAAAAGGTTACGAAGGATGGCTGCCCAGCGACTTCAACGCCAGCCAACGGGTTTACATCGATCCAGCCTTGGCTGAAGACACAGTGCGTCCGGTCATCCTTAACGGTGTAGCCGAAGCTTTAGCCCAGCTCAGCACCCAGCAGGGTGTCGAGTACTACTTCGTGATGACCACCTGGGGCAACGATCCAGCAAAGCCAGGGATGAACTATGGAGCGACAAAGATTGACGACCTGCTTTCACGCTGGCAGTCCAAACCCGACTTTCCCAAGGCCAATTCGCTCATCATCCTGATAGCCCGCAAGCCTAACGATCCAAACAAGATGTCGATAGGATTCAACCCTGGTACGGAGTTGAAACAGTATGGGTTGGATCCAAAGTTCCTCTCTTCCAGTCCTGACCTCCTGAGCTTGAAAAAGTATCTGCCAAGCGACCCCGGAGGATTTGCCAAGGCAGCAGCCAGCATCATCAACGAGCACGTCAGGAGCGGCCGGGACAGCGAGGAGTTCTATCAGAAGCTGCCTGGACGCCTGGGGTTCGGGTTTTTCCTGATGGTGATATTCGGCATTGTCGCCTTCCTCGTCATCCGCTATCGTCGTGCACGCGAGCAAGCATTTGCTCTCATCAATGATTGGACAGGCAAGCTGGCTAACGCCAACGAGCACATGCTGGCTCTGGACGGGTCCTATCTGGGGTTCTTGAAAGACCAGAAGGGACAGATGTCCAGGTTCACCGGCGCCAGCCTCTCCGGCTACAAGAAAGCTTTGGAACTGTACTCCACCTTCATCATCCGCCTGTCGCTAGCAAACGAGCGTCTAGAAGAAGCTAGCAAGGCTGCTTCCAGCTCTTTCTTCCCGATGATCGGTGGTCTGGAGAAGGCGTATGCTCTGCTCAGCAGCAAACCGGTGGTCATCACTGGAGACGAGATCGAACTCAAGCAGATGACCGACGTCTTCGGCGGCAGCATCAAGGAAGAGACCCTGCAGCCGGAACAGCTCATGTCCAACCTCAATGAGCTGTTCGGTTCTACCAACAAAATCATGTCAACCATCATGGACGCTTTCACGACCGCCTCGGAGAAGAAGACGTCCATAGCCACCATGATGAAAGAGGTAGAAGCCGGTCGGACCACGCTGGAGAAGCTCGACCTCTCCTTCACCCCCTACCAGGCAACCGCAACTGCTCTCAAGCAAGAGTCAGATACCACTCTTGCCAACATCGCTTCCGACCCGGTGACATCTGTGTCTCAAGCTTCACAACTGGAACAGAAGGTCAAGGCTCTCAAGAGCACTCTGGAACGTGCCAGCAACATCTACAAAGCGATGTCCGACACCAATCAGACCATCTTCATTGCCCGATCGGCTGTGACTGCAGCCCGCGAGGAGACGCTAGAGTTCCATTTCCCGGGCGACGCTGCCACCACCGGCAAGGCAACCTATGCTGAGGAATACGGCAACCCGGATGTACTGCTGGCACAGGTCACCAGCTTGTACAAGGATGCAATGTCAGCACTGCAGAATGGTGAGCTCGACAAGGCCGACAAGCTCCGCGCCAATGCCGCCAGTTCTACAGCCGGCGTGCAGGCTCTCATCACCAAGGCAAACCAGTCCCGAACGTTCGTTGAAAGCAGTGTCGTCCCGGTGTCTGAGGCTCTGAACAAGCTCGCAGGCGAAATCCCGGCAGCCCAGGGCTCACTGGAAGCGCTCCAGGGCGAGTTTTTCATGACCAACCTGGCAGGACAACCTGAAGCGATGGCAATCGCCACCAAGGTGGTCGAGACAACCACTACCCAGCTCGCCAGCGTGCGCGACAACTACTACGGGCAGAACTTCCTCAAGGCACAAGCACAACTGCAGAGGCTCGGGCAGAACATCCAGTCAGCCAGTGACGGACTTGCCGGCATCCACTCCTGCTTGAGCAACCTCAGGCAGCTGCGGGATCACTGCAAAGAGACAGCCTCCAACGCAGTGAAGCTTTCAGACGAGCTGACAAAGATGCGTGCCGACAACAGCTTCACCACTACCAGTGCGACCGACCAGGCGCACGAAGCATGCTTGCCCAGGCTACAGCAGGTTGCCAGCGAAGCGAGGGCAGACAGAGCCGACTGGCTGGCACTGGCCACCTCCGCCAGCACCGTGCTGTCCCAACTGCAGTCGATCAAGGTTGCAATCGAAAACGAGCGACAGGCATACGGACAGGCGAAGGAGGCAACAGCCGAGATCGCACCCGCACTGACTGCTGCTGCCAGCGCTTGCAACCATCAAGACGTCCGCAGTGACGCACGCAGCAAACTGTCTGAAGCACAGTCGGCTGCAAGCAAGATCAACCTTACTACTGCCAAGTCAGACTGGGCGGCTATCACCGCCTCAGCTCAGAGTGCCAAGGCGCTTGCTGCCACGGCAGAACAGCTTGCTGCCAACGACAAGGCAAAAGCTGGACAAGCTCGCGAAGCAATCCAGAACGCTTCGACTCAGTATTCGTCCGCCAACCGGTCGTACCAGACCACTCACCGCATCGGCGGATCGACCTGCACCTTCGGCTCAGGTGTCAGAGCGAATGTGAACAGCGCTCACACGATCCTGATGACTGCAACGACATCCCTGTCCAACAAGCGCTACGAAGACGCCATCAACGAGGCGAACTCAGCTGCCAGCAAAGCTTCGAAAGCCGAGCAAGCAGCAGAACAGCAGGTGTCCAATGAGATCAACGCCGCCACCCGGGAATACAATGAAGAGCAGGCGCGCATAGCAGCGGCAGCGGCAGCGGCAGCGGCAGCGGCAGCGGCAGCAGCGGCAGCGGCAGCAGCGGCAGCTGAAGCAGCAGCGGCAGCACGCCGACGCAGCAGCTATGGCGGTGGCTACAGCAGTGGTGGTTTCGACAGTGGCAGCAGCAGCGGTGGTTTCGACAGTGGCAGCAGCAGCGGTGGTTTCGACAGTGGCAGCAGCAGCGGTGGTTTCGACAGTGGCAGCAGCAGCGGTGGTTTCGACAGTGGCAGCAGCAGTGGTGGTTTCGACACCTAGAGACAGTCAACCGCTCACCAGCCAGCGTCTGCACATACTCCCCCCTATACTAGTTCCGGCGCTTGCACGCGGCTGCTAACTTCTTTCGCCATGGCTGCTAACCGCCTGCGCTATCCCCACACGCGGTTGTGAACACACGCCGCCTTCGTTTCTATGGAGCCGTCTCACTCGTGCCAATGCATGCATGGGGCGGCTCCTGCAACAACTGTATTCCAACGTTATTTGCTCACCAGGCAAATCAATCCAAGAAAAAACGAAAGGTGGAAAACCCATGGTTATCTATATTCTCATCGGCATCGCCGTCCTGGTCGGTCTCGGGATGGTCGTCTCTCGGGAGTTCCGCAGCAAGGTCCTGCAGCTCCTCCGCATCACGTCAAACAACGCCCTCGACAAGGCCACCACCGCCCACGCGCGTAACAAGGACCGTCTGAAGCAGCTCCAGTCCCAGCTCCCTGCCAAGCGCGAACGGGTCGCCCACGTCATGAGCCTCGCTTCAAAGAAGCAGCGCGAGCTCAACACTGCCACCCAGCAGCGCGACAAACTCAAGAGCGAATACCTGACTGCCAAGTCAATGACTGCCAGCGAAGAGACTCTCTCTGCTATCGCCCAGCAGTACTCCGCAGCCAAAGAGCGCGTCACCAGCCTCGAGCAGCAGCTCCAGGAGTCCAAGAATCAGTCAGTGGAAGCTCAGAAGTCCCTGGACGACGTCATCACCGAGCTCCAGTCGATGGCACACATGGTTGAGGACCAGGCTGGCAAGGCAGAACTGGCTGAAGCCTATCGTGATTCGGCCAAGACCCGTCAGGAGATCAACGACATGAAGTCAGGCATCGGCGACATGTCCGATGACTTCAAGGCCACAGATCAGGCTCTCGACGAAGCCCGCAACCTCGATGAGCTCTCTCAGGGCTCCAAGACCGACCGGGAGCGCGAGAATATTGCTCGCAAGTCCAAGTCCGACCAGGCAAGGGCCGATCTCGAAGCCGACCTCGACAAATAGAAGGACAACGAGACGGACAGTGTCCGGTAGACAGAAGTAATCCCCGGGGGATGGCAGCGGCTAGCCAGCCCTGTCATCCCCCGGGTTATGCATGAACCCGTCCTGGCACGAAGCCTTCCACGTTTCGAGAGTAACACGAACGCCTTACTGTCGGCTGTTCTTGCTACTCTCGAAATTTTCAAAATATTGATACTATATTCTTTAATATTGCAAAAATCGAAGCAAAAGTGCCGAGCTTGTCCCTTTTGTCGTTGATTTAGTTGGTGACCCCCTGACCAAGCGGATTAAGCCTGGGTA
>CAILLX010000128.1 GCA_903835185.1 uncultured bacterium
ACCCCACCAGTTGATGCTTGCAAGCAAAAAAAGGCCAAAAAGTGCAAAAAGCGACCAGAAGAGGTCGCTTTTTGCACTTGCTAAGATGGGGGTGGTCAGGGCATGTCACAAAAGATCAACGACGCCCTGGACATCCCCAGACTCGGGGCCGTTTTAGGCTCTGAGTCTTCATTGGTGTGCCTGTGACTGACTAGCCCTTCATACCATTCTTCTCAGAACCAGAGCTGGATTCCAACTTGCGTTGGACAACTCCAACCACCTCGAAGATGGTTTCCACCCAATATACGAGAAACCCCTTCGGTGACGTCGCCGGACCACGGAGAAACCGGAAGAAGGCACCAAGTCCCAGCGCTGCGCCATACAGCACAACGGCAGCTGCTGTAAAGTGGGGTACACCACCTTGGGGCGCTGGCGGATAAGCGAGGCAGAGCGACATAAGTGCACCTACGAAGAACAGTATAGCGGCGGCACCCGTAGCAATGTCCCTGCGTCCGTCGTCGTTCGGTGCAATTAAGCTTGCCACCAGATAGCCGAGCGTGGCTACCCCCAAAGCAACACTGAAGTAGACAGCACCATGCATAACCTGCGTTTCCATGACATTACCTCCTGCACATTGACCCCTCTGAGGGAACTGTCGTGTACCTGACTCAAGAATAAGTGCGGTGAGCATGCATTTTTCAGCAGACACACCACAATTCGGGCAGACACTGACCCAGCCTGGTATCGGCGACCGGAACTGGGCATGATGAGACTACGTGTGAAGCTGCAACGAAGCAAGCCGTTTCTGCAGCTTCCAGAACCAAGATCACACCGCCACCAGCCACTCGACCACGAGGTCGACCACCAAATCATCAATCTCAGTGCTGAATGTTGCACAAAAATGCACATGTTCTTTGCCATTCCATGAGCATCTTGGGTTTAGGACATTTATGGCTGTCAACGTGAGAGATCGCAGACTACCTGCTCGCCGTCGAAGCTTATCTTGAGAGCTTCCTGAGCAACCAACTTGGCGGAGAGTAGTGATTTGCGCTGGTAGCGCACTACATAGAAGAACTCGCCAGGAGCCAGCCGCATCAGCCTATACTCATCTGGCTCTTTGAACCAACCGCGCTGGACCTCGTGGATAGCAATGGTTTGATAATCCAATGAAGTCCGATACTCAACGTGATGACAACCGTGTCTGCCAATGTCCAGAAGGATAAGGGCATAACGGTGAGCTTGTCCGGGGAGCTCGCATGTCAGGACAGGGTTGTTGTTCTTTGCGTCGATGGATACAGATGCTCTTTCTATTTGAGCCGAGAATGGAAGAGTAAACCGACCGCTGTGGAGGTCTGGGCAATATTGCTCAAGCAACTCGTTCCCGATTGTAAGCTCAGTCCAGTCAGGTCTTGCACCCAGGAACACCTTTGTGATGCCTAAGCAACCAGTTATCATTATGCCAGCCTCGACTCTAGGAATTGGGCTCGGGATAAGCGTGGCGTAGGTTCTACTTGTGGATGGGATCAGGATCATATCCAGTGCGTGAGCTACTGTAAAACACTTCATTGTGTTGACCCTCCTGTTTCTCCTTTTTCGCAAAAGCGCTACTTGGATTCAGTTGCGGTGTGCTTCAGTGCCTGCTGGTTAGCCGCTCGACGAGTAGCTGCGTACCGAGCATCTCTCTCGTTCGCAATCGTGGCAAAGTCCTTCAGAGCTTGCTCATAGGCCGCTTCAAGCTTGTCTTGAAGTCCAGCTTCTTTGATGACCTTTGAATACAGCTCAATGTTCAGCCACAAGTACTTTTCCTCGATGCTCAGTTTGCGTCCATTGGCACCGAGTTCAAAGTCGGCATGCTGATCATCGTAGAGCTGAAAGTAGTTGGCGGGTGAGAGAAACATGACTGTCTCCTTCGGATTCGTCAGGAATTGGATGCAGCAAGCACGTCTTGCGACGGTCCCACCGCGATTCTGATAATGTCCTTTATGTTGCATTGTCCGGGGAACAACAGACCAGTGCTGCCCCCCGAATGAAACATCCGACACACGCTGAGTCTAACAAGGGCGACAGCATGCCGTCCTATCTGCTGAACCTTCCCGTCCTGAGTTCTCAGTTCACCTGGAATTTATTGTGGTTGAAAGAACCGGACGGGATGTCGAACTCGTATGTGTAGTTGCAATCAGACTGTGGGAGCGCCCACTTTGCGAGCCACCACCGCTCATCCTTGTGTTGGTATCGGATTATAAGCGTACCGCCCGCGTTCAGTTTTGCATTCTCAAAAATGCTCACCTGCATGTTGGCTCTTACCCACCACGGATACATACCTCCATTGCATCCCTTGATGTAAACACGGTAGACCATGTATCCATCAACGGAGCCCGTGCCGAGAAAGAACGTGCCAGAAGTGGTCTCGGTAGTGCTCATGCTGCAGAGATCGTAACAGTCCTTTTGAGCCCTGGTTGGTTGGATGCTCATCAGAGTCAGTCCCACCAACAATCCGAGGATACATCCAGCACACAGACCAACGAAGCAGTACGCACAGCAGTCACGATATTCGGACCGGCTGCGGACGTAATGAAATGCCCCAGCCAGCAAACCAACAACAGTCAAGGTCACAAGTGTATACATGGAGCTTTCACTCTCCTTCAGCAAGATCTCTTGTAGCGAGATGTGCAAGTCAAAACCAGCGACACAAGCCACTTCAGGACGATATCACTATCGCTTAAATTTGCTCTTTGTAGTGCTGCTAAGGTTTTGCTTGTTTTTGTCGACGCTTATATTAAACTGGGGTTGGATAATACTTGACCCTATACTAACTCATACTAAATTCACAACAACTACCTAGAGCCATGACACTATATGGTGATTAAGCTTTGGTAATGGACTGGAGAGACTTTTGGACTGATATAGATCAATAATTCATTTCTTTGATCGCCACGTAAAAACCACACTGATATAAGAATCGTTGGTTAGTGAAACTAGTGAAGTCGTCTGACTTAGTGGAGTTGGCGAGGCTGGCGCGAGCAGTTTAGTAAGAATTTGGCAAACTGACAGGACGACTTTTGCTGGCGCTACATGCCAGGATCTCCATCAATCCGCTTGCCTGAACCAACTAGCTGTGTCCCCGGAGCAACTGCAGCAGGTTGTGTCTGGCGGGCAGGTCCTGTCGATTGAGCCACGGTTACTACAGCCTGCTCCTCGCCAGGAGCATAGCCCAGCTCTTGGGACTTTTCCTTATCCTTAAACGACAGTTCCGACTGCCCGAGCTTTTCATAGGCGAAAGCCCGAGCCCAGTAGGCCTCGGCATAGGAAGGATCGAGAGAGATGCATCTGCTCAAGTCATCTAAAGCCTTGTCGTACTGCCCAAGAGCACAATATGCCACGGCACGGTGCCTGTATGGGTTTGCAAAGCTGGGTTTGAGCAGGATTGTCTGGTTGCAATCTTCAATAGCCTGCTGGTACTCGCCAAGCTGGTTGTGAGCATAAGCACGATTGTTATAGGCCGCAGCGTAGCGCGGCGACAAACCGATGGCTGCATCACAGTCTGCAACTGATTTTTGATATTGCCGCAAAAAACTGTAAGCACAAGCCCGATTGTTGTAAGCTGCTGCATCTGCTGGATTTAAACTAATCGCCTTGCTGCACTCATCAACATCTCTCTCATATTTACTCCTGCTAGCGCAAACATCAGCCACACCAGTTGCTGCACCACTCTTGCCAGACAGTGGAGCACTGCCATTCGCAACAGGGGCAGGCTGGTTAACTCCTAACAACCCGCCAGCTAGCACAACACTGCCTGCAACATCTGCCGCTCTGAGGGCTATAGCAGCCTGTTCGCCCTTGCCTGCTCCAGAGTTGTGCTCTGCCAGCCTTCCATAAGCATAAGCACGATTATTATACGCTCCTGAAGCTTTCGGGTCTAAGCCAATTACTGTGTCGCAGTCAGCAATGGCTTTCTGGTACTGTCCCAGATGACTATATGCATAAGCACGCTCACTGTATGCGGTGACACATTTGGGGTCCAGAGCGATAGCGCCAGTTGCATCTGCAACAGCTTGCTCATACTCACCAATGGCATTGTGGGCGGCTGCGCGATTGGCTAGAGCTGCAGGATTATTAGGCTCCAGGCTAGCTGCCTTGTTCAAATCTCCAAGAGCAATTTGCGGTTGCCCTAATGAAAGGTAAGCAACACCACGTTGACTGTAAGCTGTAGCAAACTGCGGGTTTAAGCTAATAGCTTTGCTGGAGTCATCAATTGCTTCCTTGTGCCGTCCAAGCGCATTATAAGCAGATGCACGGTGCACATAAGCTTTGCTGCTTTTCACATTGATGGTAATGGCATGATTGCTGTCTTCAATCGCCTTCTGCGGCTCGTGAGATGAGTTATATGCAGCAGCCCGTTCCGAGTAAGCCTCATCGTCATTCGGATCAATCGTTATGGCCTGATTGAGATCGGCAATGGCATTCGCAGGCTGCCCAAGTCCGGCATAGGCAACAGCACGGTTTCTATATGCCATTGAACATGATGGGTTTATTGTAATAGCCCTGTTGTTGTTATCGACTGCTTTCTGATGCTGTCCAAGCGCGCTGTAAGCAGCTGCACAATCAGCATACGCCATTGCATCAACAAGACCGAGAGCAAAAGCTCTATTGAAGTCATCAATAGCTGCTTGGTACTGTCCTATCAAATAGAGAGCCTGACCACGCTGCCCCCATGTTGCTGCATCGCCAGGAGAGAGCCTGGTTGCGGCGCTCAGGTCATCAATGGCTTTACGGGGCTCTTTATGCCGCATATAAATAAGAGCACGATAACGATAACTTTCAGCCTCTCCTGGACTGCAACTAATAGCCCGCCCAAAGTCATCAAGAGCCTTCTCATCTGAGCCTAGGTGGAAGTATACGGCAGCCCGATTATGATAAGCTGCGGCAGCGCTGGGGTTGATCTTAACGGCACTGTTACAGTCGTCCAACGCCCGCTGGAGATCTCTTAGCGCCAGATAAGCAAGAGCCTGATTATTGTATGCCACCCAATCTTGAGGGTTCAAGCCAATTCCAGCTGTATAGTCTTCAGCAGCTTTCTGATAGTCACCCAGCTCATAGTAAGTGCAGCCGCGATTGAAATAAGCAACTGCATCTTGCGGATTAAGCCTGATAGCATCACTGAGATCACGTTGAGCTTGCTGCAGTTGTCCTGTTTGCCTGGGAATCAATGTTCGACCAGGACCAGCAAAAGCATACTTGGGATAAAGTCGCAGCTCACGCTCACGATCTGTATATGCGGATAAGACTGCACCGGAGAGGTCGAGTCTTGAACTTATTGAGCGCTGCTGGGCAGTTGCAAGATCGGCAGAGACAGCCTGTGAGCAGGAAACACCACTGCCTAAATAGACAAGCAGAGCAACAGCAATCTCCGACATGCCGACATTGGCTTTACACACACACACTCCGCCCACCCGGCTTTAGTTGCTGCTCGTTTATGAAGTAAATTACATGATCCCGGTGACAGTATACCGCTCCCCTGCCTTCAGTCAACAGTGCCTGGTGCTGTCATTGCCTGCCTATTTACAACAGGGCACGCAGTAGCACACACTCGCAACCCTCGTGAGTCATGGCTTTTCGTCTTATTGCCAAACAACCAGAAAGGAAATAATCGCTCATCTTTCCAAGGCTGGAGCTGGGAACAACTTTCCTGCAGTCGCTTGCGCGAGCGATGCGAACGGCTCAGCTGCCAGAATGTTCTTAACCATTTCACTATTTCTACATACGAAGAGCGCATCAATCGAAAAATGGCTGTCACACGCAGAGGGAATTTTTCCGAAATACTCACAATTAGGTCATCACAGCAGAAGGGCAGGAAGAGTTGAGCTGTTACGTTTTGTTTCTATGTCTGCTCACTTGGACTCGGCTGACAAAACACCCCAATAATAGGCGCACATCCCCAGCATAAGAGCCCTGTTGAACAATGGTGCCTTGTATCTCTTGGTAACTTTTCTGTTTACAGCTATTCCATTTTCAGTAACGTTCTCGCTAGGTTAACAATGTAATTTCATTAGACCACCAGTATTTTCCAGAGCAAACAAACCAAGAAGCGCACAGCCACACTACCGCTAAACGACTGCACCACTACCGTGCCACCAACTGGTTGAGCACACAGGTCAAAAAAATATCCACATCACGGGAGGAGTGATTCTCTTTGAGAAACACGCATGCATTAATCCTGCTTCTTGGCGTTGCCTGGTTGTTGCTGTTCACAGCAGCTGCCCTTGCTGGTCCTGCACAGCTGACTCAACTGTCCGAAAATCAACAGGCTGGTGCAGGCGGAGGCAACCCATACCCGACCTGTCACGACAGCACCTCCGACGCAGTTCTTCAGGATGCACTGCCAGGAACAGGCAGGATGTTCATCCTGTACTATCACCCGGACGAGTACTGGTCCGACAAGCAGCTGTGGAATGTCTGGGATGTTGCACGCTGCTGGGGTAGCGAGCTGACCGCCACTGTCCGCTTCTACAAGATTGATGCCAGTACGGACACTGACATAAATTCGCGGACGAGCATGGCACCCACAATGGTTATGGTGGTGCCCGACAGCGCCGGCAAGCTGATCGTACTCAATGCTGCTGTCGGATACCTCGATCGCGGGCAGACGTACGATTTTTTTGTGCAGGGCATGAAAAATCCGCTCGATCCCGCAGGGCACAGCGTGATCAAGGCCAACGCAGCCGATATACCATTCCTGCTCAGCACACTGAAGCGGCCGGTGCTGGCGTTGTACTACAACAGCGACAGCCTGCTGTCAATCGTGGAGGCATCTATCTTTGAGCAAGCAGCGCTTGCTCATGGCGGACAAGCAACGTTCGTCAAGGTGAACATCAATCAGGACGAGCAAGACAGCAAGCATCTGGGCAGCATTCCAGCTCTGGCTGCTTACAAAGCAGACACCGCTGGACAGGTAGCGGAAACAACCACTGCTGTGGGTTTTCGCGACCAACTCGAAGTGGAGCTGTTCATCCAGAGGGCTCTCGAGTAGTAGCCCAGTCCCGATTCATCATCAGTGAAGATGTCCATCGCCAGCCGCTGTCCTGTCCACCGCTTTCATAAATTGATTCTGGAGCGGTTTGGACAGCAGCTGGCGCACCCAAGCAATGAAGGAGCCAAAAGTGCAGAACAACAGTTGCATCAGCCCCGAAGACATTCAGGTCGATGTAGTAAGAGCCAGCCACGGCCAGCTCTTCAGTCTGATCGCCGCAACGCTCTTCAAGTTCGACCCGGCGGAGATCAACTTCGGGACCAACGAAGATGAATATGAGTACGAGGCTGCGCGCATCGTTACGCTGCTACAGCTGCAGGATGGTCCGACCAGTGTGCAACGGATGCTGCTCTCAGTCTTCAGGGGCGCATTCGACAAAGAGATGTTCTCAGCCAGAGACTTCACTGCACTGGCTCAGGAAATCTGGAGCATCCGCAAGTACAACTGACGCTACACCACTTTCTTCCCAGCCAATCAACCAATCTACCGACAACCGCCAGCTGCCGGTTTGCCAGCCAGCGGAACGACCCTTAGCAACAAGCCAAAAAATCAAACACTAAAACGGCTAAAAACTCGTTCCAAATCCCTTACGAGTTGATACTCAACTGGGGCATTCAGGTTTAAACTGCCAAGCTGGTAGTAAAACCATGCCTCATCAGGCTTGTGCCAGCTAGCTGGGGCAGGAGACGCTTGCTCTCCCCTCCAGCTAGCCTGGCACCACAGCCACCTGAATATGGGGAAGAGACATCTCCATCTTGGACGACAACCAACTCAAAGACAGTGCATAGATCCTGGTTAGAGCCTGGTATTCGTTTGCGAAAGCTTTGAGCACCCGGACTGAAAGCTCGATCCGAAAGGAGAACTGTCATGAAAATCCTGGACTTCGCAAGTCTCAAAGGTACGCCTGCAGAAGTTGAAAACATCGTCTTCGACCTCTATGCGGAAGGTCTCCTGGAGCCGCTGTTTCCTGGTTTCATCGGACTCAACGGCTGCAAGCAATCACCCAACAATCACAGCGAGGGAGATGCACTCGCGCACACCTTGAAAGTGGTGGCATTTGCAGCCCAGGACAACACCCTCTCACCATCTGACCGCATCATTCTGCTGACAGCTGCATTTGTGCACGACATAGAGAAGCCGTCAACCCGCGAAGTACATGCTGACGGGGGGATCAGCTTTTACGGGCATGCCGCAGCCGCTGCAGCCCGTTGCCTTGACTTTGCCGACAACCTCGGCTTTACTGCCGAGCAAGCCATCGTCCTGGAGTGGGTGGTTAGACACCACATGGACGCTTTCGTGCTGCTTGGAATGCCGACTCACAAGCGACTTGAATTTTACGACTCGCCCTATTTCCCAATTCTCTGTGTTCTGCAGAGCGCAGATGCACTCGCCTCCCTCAACCCCGAAGGTGGACATGCAGAGGTGTTTGCTGAAAAGTTTGCTGCCGATGCTGCTCAGCTTCGCGAAACCAGGGCAAACAAATTGGCACTGGCTGCAATGCAAAACAGGATCACCCCAATGCTCGCCTCTCGCGGCATAGCACCCGGTCCTTGCTACAGTCAGGCAGGAAGGGCTGCCAATGCTGAGCTTAGCCCCACAGTAAGCCAGGAAGATCTGTCCGCCTGGCTCGACAACTGGCTGGTTGCCCACAAGTAGACTGAACCTGGTACTCATGCGGCAGGTTCCATTGGCTATGGCCCTGCCGCACTGAAACTTTGCCAGCCGAACGTAGAGATTTCCATAAATAAGAAACGAGTAAAGCTGCGCCAGCTGAATTAATCGCAAGGAAAGACAACATTCTCTTCGAGCACTACCAGAAGTCAGGAAGCCCAAAACACTTACCGCGCATGAATTCTACGCTTTTCGATTAACAATCGTTCTACTCATCATTTTAGTAGTACAAATTTCCTTTTCAGTTCAACTAATATAGCTGGGCTTATAACCCTGTAAGGCTTACAGCTAAGACAGAAAGAACTTATAAAGAGCAAAAGGTTAGTTGCAAAAAATTATTTATTCTCTTCAATCTTAACAACTTCGAACTTTTGAGCATTGATCTGCGCTGGTGTTCACTTGCCCGGCTTTAGTAAGCTGTAACAGCATTTCATTTATCAAACTCACTTAGCTACTATGGACAAAAGCCCAACTACAAAGCAATAAAAGCCCTCACACACTTTAATAAGCAAGAGACCAGGCAAAACAGTTGCTTCAAGTTGCAATCAGTAGCTGAGTAAGTTTGAGAGTTCACTGAAATATTCGCTGATGTCAACACGACTTGCTAGATGACAACAGGGGACAATTATGCGGGAAGGAAAACCAGAACGCGAAAGGAGACCTAGTATGAGTAGGAACACAGATACCTCCAAGCATCAACTGCCCAAGACTGTAGTGCCCAGGCATTACACGGTTCTCGAGCAGCCTGACATGTCCACGTTCCGCTTCACCGGTTCAGTGACTGCCGACATAGAGGTGCATGAACCGGTCGACAAGATCACTCTCCACAGCCTGGGGCTGAAGATTACCAGGGCGTATGTGGTCCAGGAGAACGGCACACGTTTGAATGCCCTGCAGACGCCCGCCAAAGTGAGCTTCATCAATCCCGACACCGGCGAGTCCAAGGAGGAGGAGTTCTCTTCCGCTGCCACACTGGATGACGAGAAGCAGACTGCCACGTTCGCCTTTGCAGAAACAGTCGGAGCCGGCAGCTGGAAGTTCATCGCCGACTTCGAAGGCAGCCTCGTGCAGCCAAGCTTCGAAGGCTTCCACCGCTGCGGGTACAAAGGCGACGACGGACAACAGAAGTGGGCTCTCTCTACCCAGTTCGAAGCCACACACCTGCGCCGCGCTCTGCCATGCTGGGATGAGCCTGAGCTCAAGGCCACCTACGACATCACACTCGTTGTTGACCATGATCAAGTGGCTCTCTCCAACGGACGGCCAGTCAGCGAGACTGTCAAGGACGGCAAGAAGACAGTCAAGTTTGCTACCACAGCCAAACAGTCGACCTATCTGATTGCCTGGAGCATTGGCGACTTCGAAAGCTCTAAGCCTGTCTTTGCCAACGGCAAGGAGATTCGCGTCTGGTCAACCCCGGGCAAGAATCACATCAAGGACTACGCACTCAAGTGCGCCGAGTTCGCCGTTCCCTGGTTTGAGCGCAAGTTCGATGTGCCCTACTTCGGTGGCGACAAGATCGACCTTATCGCCATTCCCGAGTTTCGCTCCGGCGCGATGGAGAATACCGGACTCATCACCTTCCGCGCCACAGCGCTGCTGGTCGATGAGGCGCACGCTACAGTCGGCGAGCTGCAGCGAGTTGCCGAAGTGATCTTTCACGAGCTTGCTCACCAGTGGTTCGGCAATCTGGTGACAATGGCCTGGTGGGATGGTCTGCCACTCAATGAAAGCAACGCCACCATCTTTGGTTATCTCGTAATGGATGACTTCTGCCCAGAATGGGACATTTTCGATTCGTTCGGTCTCGATCGAGCCGGCGCCTTTGCGCTCGACTCACTCGGTTCCACCCATCCGTGCTGGGCACCAGTGGGACACCCTGACGAAGTCGAAGAGAGGTTCGACCAGATCTCCTATGAAAAGGGCGGCAGTCTCGAACTGCAGATCCTTCGCTTCATCGGAGTCGACAACTTCTACCGTGGCTGCCACAACTACCTCACCCGCTTCAGCCATGGCAATGCTGAAGTAACAGATCTTTGGGATGCCATCGAAGAAGGAGCAAAGCAGGGCGGTCTCAATGTGCCAGTACGGCAGATCATGGACGCCTGGTTCCTCCAGTCGGGACACCCGGTGGTGACTGTCTCGGCAGGCAGCAAGCCAGGCACTATCAAGCTGGAGCAGGAGCGGTTCGCTTTCCTGGCAGACGCCAGCTATGCAGGACAGCTCTGGCCAATTCCTGTTCATCTCCGTTATGCCACCGCCGACGGCACCATCAAGGAGGACAAGCTGGTCTTCTCTACTCGCGAGCAAGAGGTTGAGATTGGCGAAGGCTTCCAGTGGATAGCTGCCAACGCTGGTGGTTTCGGCTTCTACCGGGTTCGTTACGCAACCGAGCTGCTCAATAAGCTGCTGGGCAAGCCGTTCGAAAACTTGCAGGTCATCGAGCGCTTCAATCTGGTCAACGACTCCTGGGCGCTTGTACGCGCACAGAAGCTGAGCGCAACCACTTACCTCGACCTGGTGAAGAAGCTCTCCAGCGAGAAAGATGCCAATGTGTGGAGCATCATCGGCGGTGCGCTGCAGGCGCTGCACTCGCTTACTTCCAACAACTACCGCACTGCCTTCAAGCAGCTCATTCGCGAGCTGGTGAAGCCAATCTTCACAGAACTCGGCTGGACACCCAAGCCGGGTGAGTCTTCGACTACTCTCGAGCTACGCGGCTCACTCGCCTGTCTGCTCGGCACAGTCGGCGAGGACGCTGAGGTTCAAACCAAGGCGGTCGAGTTGTTCGACCTCTGGAAGAAGGATCGCAAATCAATCGATCCCAACGTGGTGCCAGCTCTGGTGGCAACACTAGCCTACACCGGCGACAACGCTCGATTTGACGAGTTCGTGTCCATAGCAGATGCCGCTTCCACCGACCAGGAGAAGCTGCGCTTCCTCGGGGCGCTGGGCGGTTTCCGCAAGGCTGAGCTCTACAACCGGGCAATCACCATGATGCTCGAACAAGTCAAGACTGACGACGCACCGTACCTGCTGGGAGCATTCCTGCGCAGGGAACACGCAGCCAGGGAAGCCTGGGATACGCTGCGCGCCAACTGGGAAAAGGTAGTGAAGAGATTCCCATCCAGCGGCGTGGTACGCATGGTCGGGTGTTGCTCCGACCTCGATACCACCGAGCTACAGGCTGAAGTTAAGGAGTTCTTCGCTGCTCACAAAGTGGCGCAGGGCGACATGGCGGTGGCACAGATGCTCGAGCGCTTGAGCGTCAACGTGCGGTTACGCCAGACCGAGACTCCTCGCCTGCAAGAATACCTGTGTCTGACCAAGTAAGAAGGCGCCTGTCCTAGAGCTTCCAGACTCCAGGCAGTTCACAATCCGCTAAGCCGAGAAGGGGGTAGTTGCTGCCCCCTTCTCCTATTTTCCTTCTTGGCGTCAGTGAGAGGAGAACAAGGTCATGAGTGAACCGGATTATCTGCTGTTGTGTGTCCTGGCAGTAGTAGCGCTCCTGGGCGCTATACAGGTCTTAAGCGACAGCTGGCTTGTTCGCCGCCTGCGCTTCACCAAACGACGGCGTATCACCAACGAGATTGCAGACCTGGACAAGGAGGTCGCCAAAATCCTCAATTTCAAATGGTTGGATTGGCCAATCTGCACGATTCCTTCCGCTAGCGACGAGCACGTGCAGCGTGCCAAAGAGCTGTTAGTCAAGGCGCAAGCAGCATTGGCCGCCAAGCAGATCGACACAGCCAAGCAATATGCTGACGCAGGCTTTTACGAGCTGGCAGAAATGCAGTTCAGCAGCTTGCGAATCATGCAAGTGCAGAAGCGCTTCCTGGGCTCGCCTATCGCACGCTGTTCCTTGCTCAACCACTATCTCAGCGGCCGCTATCTACCCTGAATGGTGCTCAAAATATTGAGCAAACAACAGAAAGGAGACAATATGCGTATGTCGTCTGACTGGTGGATTAAGACTAACAATATGCTGCATGATCTGCTCATACCAAGACGTTGTAACGGCTGCCGGAAACGTCAGATCTTCGGGCGCCATGATCCTTGCATCGGCACATTGCCTCAAACCAGGGTCGCCTGCTGCGGGCATGGTTATCCCCGCGACGCCAACGGGCACCACTCTGGTTATGTCGGGCTCAATGACGGCAGGACCATCCTGTTCAGCGGTCTTGACGGCAATCAGATTCGAGCTATGGTCGACACAGTACTAGCCAGGGGACCGCTGCCTCACGGTGCTGAGTTTGATGCCAAACTTTCCTGGTGGGCAGGTTTGACAGATGCTCAGTATCTCTATGCCATGGAGTTGCTGCGAGCCGCTCAGAAAGAGGCTCGCACATTCAGCAAATGGTTCGATGCTTGCCAAAGAATGGAGGAGTATGCCGAGCAGGCAAGGGCTATGGCTTGAGAACTGACCGAAATGTCAGAAGCTTTCAGCCGGCAGTCTGACTGCATCCAGAGGAAGACTCTCCAGACAGGGTGTCCATTCCAGAACTGTCTCTTTCCGGCTGGAATACGACTTTTCTGCCATGAAGACACGATAGATTACCAAGAGGCTGGCGGATGCTCTGGTTTCAAATACCATTGCATTCGCCAGCCTTCAGAGAGTTATGATATTTCTGCCTTTGTTTGGCATCTCCACATTCGAAACCTCTTACCTGAAACGGGGTTAACAATGAAACCAGAACTGGACGTGAATGTTAGCGTCGAGCGGCTCGGTGTAGCACTTGAGCCAAACGGGCACTTCAGTGAGTCGGCAGGCATCATCAATCCGGCTACCGCCAGAGACCGGCAAGGGCAGCTCCTTATCTATCCGCGCATGGTGGCACAAGGCAATGTTTCCCGCATCGGACTGGTCCGGGCAATCCAGAACGGGCAAAACTATCTGTTCGAACGTTTGGGATTTGCCCTGGAACCGGAGTCACTGTACGAGCTGCGCAACGGTGGTCACGGTTGCGAGGACCCGCGTGTTACCTTCATACCTGTTCTCGATAAGTACATAATGGGCTATACGGCTTACGGGGCTGAAGGACCACGGATAGCTTTCGCCTGGTCAGCTGATGGCTACCAGTGGCAACGCATCGGAGTGGCCAGATTTCCGGAAGAACTTGGACTGGCTGCTGACGACAAAGACATAGCCTTTTTCCCGGAGCCGGTCATTTCACCAGCGGGAGTTCGCTCTATCGCCTTCTATCACCGTCCGATGAACGAGATCGTGCCAGGCATTGGTCAATCGATGATCCAAGCCATCTTGTCCAGCAAACCGCATGAGCGCCAGTGTATCCGCATTGCCTATGTACCGCTGGCAGCCGTGCTCCAGGACCTGAACAACATTACAAAAGTGTCCGCATCTGTCATGATTATGGCTCCAGACGACAGCTGGGGGCAGATCAAGCTTGGTGGCGGCACAGCCCCTGTGCGCATCCAGGAAGGCTGGCTGTCACTGTTCCATGGCGTGGACATGGAAGAACAGGACGGCAACTGTACCAGATGCTACCGGTCCGGTGTGGTAATTCACGACCTGGAGCGTCCGCACCAGATCCTATACCGCTCTCCATCACCGATTCTGGCACCGACTACAGACGATGAACTGCAAGGCACTGTGAACAACGTCGTTTTCCCCACAGGACTCGACCGGCGAACGGACCTGGAGGGCAGCGTGTTCGATGTGTTTTATGGCATGGCTGATTACAAGATTGGACTGGCAAGAATGAAACTGGTCATCTGCTGAATATTGCGACTCAATCAGTTTCCCATAGACACTGAATCGTGCCAATCTGCTGATTCTCGACACTATGGTGACACGATTGATTGCCTGGACGGACGAATGCTTTGGTTCCACGATACCATCGCATTCGCCCGCCATCGGGGCTTCTTAATCAGTGCGCTCTTCGCTATTTTCCGACTCGTCTCGACAGACACAAACTGCTAAAACGGCAAGTACAGCTTCGTTTCCGTTAAATTTTGCCGGTTACCACTATATAGATTCATAGAGTAAATAAAAATGGAAAGCGAGATAGAAAGCTGTTTTCACAGCAATCTCATCTGCTTCCCATTCGCAACTAACTGCAAGCGGTTCAGTAGCATTGCGCGCGTCGGCGTCAGTTGTTTGCTGAGATCAGCTCCAGAAACTTCTGAGATATCTTGGAGATCTCTGCAGCTTCCGCTGTGCAACCATCAGTGACCTGTGCCTCGAACGCCGCGCGCACAACCGCTTCGACAGTATTCTTAGCACTCGAGAAGGCAGAGGGTCCATTGACCGCACGCGCTGCATAAACTGCCGCTTCTCCACAAGCCGCCTGACCGTGAGACTCATACGCAGCCATTGTTTCTGCACACGCCACCTTTTCAGCTGCTTCCCACTGCTGCCTGTCCGTGCAGCCTGTTCGATACAGCTGAGTAACCTGCACGATTGCAGAGCGCAACTCATCTGTTTTGGCATACTGGATTGCTTCATCCAGCAGCCAGATGACCAGCAGTACCCAGACCTGTGTCTGATCTTGCCCGGTGAGATTAGCTGAGTTCACTTTTCCCCGCCACTTCCTGGCTGATGCCAGCGGCAAAAAGTTGCCAATCATTTCACTCAGGCGCCGAAGCAATTCCTTCTCGGCACGAGGTGTCTTGAACATAGTGTTGTCTCCTCCCTCTGGATCCAAATCAGCAAACAATGCCGTAGCATTGCGGTTGCGGACTTTATACAATGCTGCCACTGGTCTTTATGCTTCACTTCGGGAGCAATTAGAACGAGCCATTCGCTCGTAGTGCGGTCATCAGAGCTGGCGCTGAATATCCTGAAGTAATACAGCACCCAGGACAGCGCGGCACCGCCAACAGCCCCTGGGATACCATGGGTGAGCACGCCGGCAAGCACGCCGGCAATTACAATAGCAACAAGCACCGAGATCTTGTTCATGAGACGCTCTTTCTCTGGTTTGTTGGTGCAACAGGCACGTCTTGCAGACTGTCCCGCTACTTGCTGGATCTGATGACTTTTGGAGACGAAATGAAACACAAAGGTTCTTATCAGACGCCCGGATTGGCAAAATCCAGGCGCCTGATAAGAACCTAGAAAGCAATTCAGGCTGCAGTGGCGATCTCGGCTATTCTCGCTGCAATCGCACTCTTCCTGGCGCCCTGTGCAGTCAGATTGATCCCCACGCTCTTGCCAAACGGACTCCAGTCCGCGTGGCGCAGGGACACAACTACCTGATGGATATATTCCTCACATCCGTAGATGTCGTCGAAGGCCACATACCGCCTGATGGTGACACCATTGAGACGGACAGTCTGCACGCCCTGCCTCATGATTGCCTTATAGAGCCTGTATTCTTTGCTTGCGATCACGCGCGACGCGTACAGTCCGAGGACAAGCGTCAAAACGACAGCCACTGCGCCAACAAATGTCAGTTCCATAATCGATCCTCTCCTCTCAGTCGTTTCTGAATTACTCCTTCATGGATGTTTCATGCGGGATTTTCCAGAAAGCAACTGGTTAGACCATCCGAATGAGCCTGTTGTCCTGCTCGATGTCGATCACGGTCGGGGACAGCTGAACTTCTCCGTCACCCAGCCAGGCAGTTCACTGGGGTCTTCATTTGTCAATGCTGATCTCTTTTTTCACCGATCCAGCAGGTACGTGGAATTCCACGACTACATCAGTTTGGCAGTTGAGACAGTGATCATGATCCTGGATTGTTATCGTAGTCCAACTCCCCGTGTTGACCAGGTTTGCATCCTCGAAGATCTTGATTGTGCATGATCGGAAGTGCAACGAGGCATACTCCCCCTCGGACACGTGGACCGGCGATATACTGCCGTCGGCATTCTTGTAGTATCCCCTGTAGACAATATCAGTATGCGCAGATCCCTGGATCCATCCGGCCATCAGGAACATGCTTCCCGAGATCGATCCCGAGCTTTCCGTCCCACTGTTGATTGCCACCAACTCGCGCGTCACTTTCGTCGTTACAGGACTGCGATCACCACAACCAGACATCGTCAACGAAACGAGGAGTATGACCAGCAATATCATCAACTTCTTCATGTTCTTTCCCCTTTGCTGCGTACCCTGATTCAGCAGGCGCGTTTTAAGACGACCCTGCTGGGACTGGCATGCTTTTGAAACATACAGGCTCTTATCAGTCTCCTGCCTGGGCGAACCTGGGCAGGGACTCATAAGAACCTTCTCGAAGCAGGATGCTTAGTAGCTGTACAACATCACTGCAGGTCGAGAGTGACATGTGCTACGGTGGCAGCTTCGCTCTCACCAAGCCTTCCTACAAGGGTTTATGCACCAGAAGCATCCTGCGATGGTGCTGGTGCCAAGACGTAATGAGAATGCAGATAGGTGATTTGGTTGTCTACTGGGGTAGTTCCGTGCCCGCTTTCGGACAGAGCACACAGCTGCAAAGCGTACAAATAAATCACCAATCTACACGTGTGACCTCAAACTGCCTTTACAGGAATAACTCGCACAGCTAGCACAGCAAGCCACTTTTGCAGATTCCAGAACCAAGATTGCACCGCCACCACAGCCGGTGTAGTTATGGGTGCTTTTCTAGTTCCTGAAGGCTGCTGCCTGCTGACTGCTTGTTAATTCCTTGAAATCGTGGTGAAGTGATACTGATTGATAAATGCAACATATGATCAGAGAGCCCTAAATAGCAAGCAGAAAGGAGAAGCAGGCTTTTCCTTTGAAAAAGCAACTGTGAACTTGTTGGAAGTAATAGCTGGTAGTATTTCCGGGTACTTTACTGACAGCGAGATCAAAAGCTAGCATAGCTAGGAATGGTGAGGCTACGAGTAGGGTAAAAGTTTTGAGTATTGGCTCAGGTGGCACATTTGGTACGTGGAACTACGAGTGTCTTGTAATACACTCTATGTGTTATTTTTGACTACTCTATCAGCCATCTTCCGCCCAACAAGCTTTCTCGATTTTTTGTTCTGAACGCTCAATTTTGACCATTTCTCCTTGCGCATATACGCAGCAATATTGGGGTGCCTGCGCAGCCCCGATCTCGCCATGGAATAGCCCCTGGATTTCCACTTCTGACATTAAATTGCCAGGAAGCGAGGGAAACATTGCCACCATTACAATTTCCAAACAACCATGCCATTTAATCGCAGAAAAACCACGGCAAACACCTCCCAAAGCAACAAATACTACCTTGGGACTATAGAAATTTGCGAATGGCTTCCTCCAGGCGTTTGCCCACGCCCAGGTCAAATACATTACTCGCAACGATAGCTGCTCCGAAAACAAGCGCAGTCTCAGCGCGTGGGTTGCAGATACTGAGTGCCTTGACGGCACCCCTGGCAGCGACTGCGCCAACTTCAAATCCAGCCCAATCTGTTGCAACTGTCTGGCGTCAAGACTTTTTGCCGCTAGCGACAGTTTAAATTTGCCGCTTTAATGACCATGGTTTCAGTCTGGCATGTCCATCTGAATTCAAGCTGACGTTACTGACGCCGAACAGGTCGAGCCAGCGCAGAGTGCCGT
>CAILLX010000129.1 GCA_903835185.1 uncultured bacterium
ACGGCACTCTGCGCTGGCTCGACCTGTTCGGCGTCAGTAACGTCAGCTTGAATTCAGATGGACATGCCAGACTGAAACCATGGTCATTAAAGCGGCAAATTTAAACTGTCGCTAGCGGCAAAAAGTCTTGACGCCAGACACTTGCGACTTTTCAGCGCTTGACGCCGCCAAAGGATATCTGCAGATATCCCTGACGGTCGCTTAAATATGCCTGTCAGGTACCAAGACAACAGCCTCGTTTACACAGAGCCTAGTCTGGCACCAGACAAAGCACGGAGGAGTCCTTACGGACCCCACCTGCTAATTCCGACAACTACTGGAGGAGGAAAAAACCAGCAAGATTGTCTCTAATGTCCCATCGCTTCAAAAAGATCCTGATAGAGACCAGCTAATTGAGTAGTAACGCAGGCAGTTGAAGGTTCTTCTTCTGCATACTTAGAGAATTCAGCAGCTTTTTTCTGGAACAGGACGCGAAGTCTGTCTTCGAAAGACTGTATATAGTTTGTCATGAGAGAGGGCTTTCTAGGGCAACCGGAAGAGCAAGCAGAGAGCTTGATCTTGAGAGCCAAATACAATAGTGAAGGTGAGTTCATTCTGGCTCAAAGAGTTGTCAAGCTCAATACTCTGAGCCAAAATAATTGCAGATCTTGGAGAATTTAATCTTTCATCCACCCAAAAGAGTAAGGGCTGTCAATGACAGCCCTTAACCCATCGTCTATCAAAATCGGTCTAGCGCCGTTGGGACTTACTAGCCTTCTTTACCGTTCTTATGGCTGTCGGCTTCGTCTCCCCAGGATTAACCCAGGGCTTTTGCCGACAATGCCCGTCTACTATCTCCTTGAGCTCCTGACCAGCACGGAAAGCCGGGACACGCCGGGAAGGAATGCGCACGCTGGGAAGCGATGCCAGAAGCGCTTACAATAGATATGCAAGCAGAAAGCGAGCGCTGAATGGCTCAAGCCAAATTCCCTCACCAACCTACAATCCGCCAGCTTCTGAGCTGCGAAGCTCTTTCTGAAGCGCAGGTGCTCTCCGGTCACGATCTCCTGGATCGGACTGTCTTGCAGGTAGTGACTTCACTGACACCACCACCGCGAGCAGGCAGCCTTGTCGTCACCCGGATTGAAGCACTTAGCTGTCAAGACCGCTCCTGCTTAAGCACCCTCTCGGGGCTGGCTATTATCAAGCCTGTCCATGAAGATCTAACCGCAGCTCAATCGGAACAATCGCCAGCCACCACTGGGATCGATTTAGAGCTGGAGCACCTGACAAAGTTATGTGCTGACACAGAGATCCCGTTAATTGTCATTCCTGGATTTGGCGAGACCAGCCAGCCAGCTGAAGATGTTCGTCTTGCATTCCTGGACGAAGTGAAGAGAACTGCCTCCTCAATGCATGCTCATCTCATCTCACTTGTACTCTCCGACGGTCTGCCAGGATTGATCGAGCAGCTCTTCTCCTGGATCAACAGACCTATGGCAGTAGAGACTGCAGACTTCAAGATACTAGCTGCCAAGAACATGGGAGCGACTCCACCTGGACAGCAAAGTATTCTCTCTGAACAGCTGGCTGCAGATGTTAACCGTCAGCTGCGTTCTAAAGAGCATACAGGCATTCCTGATTTTGCCCTGCGCACCTTTAGGATAGGGCGGCGCCTGGTCTTGCCGGTCGTTCTTGACGATGTGGTGGCAGGATACATCTCTGTCTTATTGAGGCCCACAGATGACGCCTCCACAATCGCTGAATATCTGGCACCAGCGTCTTTGGCATGCATGGTTGATTTCAGTCAGCGCCGCCGGGATCGGCCCACTTCCAACGTAACGCAAGAGAGCCTGCTTAAAGATCTTCTTTCAGGTCACAGCTTGTCGGCAGCTGATCAAGAGAGAGTAGAACGCCACTTCGGCTTTGACCTCTGCGACGGACTGTGGGTTCTAGCCCTGCACATCATACAGGAGCAGAATGAACCAACCAGGAGTATCGCCTCACTGGGAGAACCGTATATATCAACAATAATTGAAGGCACTCGTGTCTTTGTGGTTCCGTTTGACCAGAAAAGCGGGCGCACATGGCAACAGGAGGCACACGACCTTGTGAGCCGCGTCAAGAAGGAATCGCCAGGCTCGAGAATTCAACTTAGTACAGGCCGGCTTACCCAGACAGCACTCGATCTGTCCGATTCATATAGAGAAGCCCGGCAGGCACTCATTATCGGCTCAATGATTCACGGTGAAAATGAGTTTGAAATTAGCTACGGCGAGCTGGGAGTAAAGCGGCTGCTCTACTTAATGATTGACCACCCAGAGCTGGATCGCTTCTATGAAGAGAATTTAGCACCACTGGAAGCATATGACTCAGAGTGGGAGAGCGAGCTTATAGGCACTCTGGCAGTCTATCTGCAACACGGAGCCAACTTAAACTCTGCTGCTCGAGCTTTATTTATTCACAGGCACACACTGCGTTACCGTCTCGAACAGATAGCCGAAATTCTCAAGGTCGACATCGACTCGCAAGAAGTCCTGCTAAATCTGCAAATCGCCTTCATAATCAAAGATATGAAAGGTAAGTGACAGACTAACTACGAGCCCAGAGGATACGGCTCCCACTTTCAAGAGTACTGCACTCTATTATTGTCCAGCAGGAAAACAGATCCATCAGCTCAGTGTCTGAATAATAACGAAGTAACATGCCGCGTCTTGTGTTATCAGCATAGCCATGTGTACCGTCAGGCAAAGTGCAATACTCTCCTGGACCACCTCCTACCTTGTCAAAACAAGCAAAAAGGGTACCTCCAGGACAGAGGATTTCTTTGAGGCGCACCACAAGAGTGTAAGCCAGCTCTTTCGTCAGATGGTCAAACATAGAGTTGGCTAACACTGCATCAAAAGATCCTGGCAGATAGGGCAGGTGAGTTACGTCGCCCAAATCAAAGTTGACTGACAAGCCCTCTCTATCAGACCATTGCCTGGCAAATTCGAGGGCCTTCTCAGCTACGTCCACCCCGGTTACAGAGAAGTTGTGGCGCGCCAGATAGATAGAGAGCCAGCCGCCACCGCAGCCTAAGTCCAAAACATTTTTTGCACCACAACCGGCAAGACGAGCCGGTATAGAAGAAAGATAAGGCAAATCTGGTAATTGAGCACACGGCTCTTTGACCGCCTTCCAGGCACGCTTCCAGAACTCAATATTGCCCAGATAAGCATCTGATTCGAGCCGGCTTGCAGCAAGGAGTTGGTCGTAGTCTGTCATATCCTCATCATTGCACACTCTACAAACACTAAGAATCCAACACTCCATCTGTTGAACAATAAATGATGCCGGGCGCAGCTTGTCTGCCTCCAATAAACCCAGACGCAAAAAAAACTTAACACTAACAGACTGGTTCCACTTGACCAGCCCCCTTGTTTAACTGCGAATCTACTGAAGTTGCTGCAAAGAGCTTATAAAATAAATTGGTCGGGTATGCTTGTGTTTGGAGACAAGGCTGACCAATCTGTATTTGGAGGGATTCTTGGAGCAAGGAAGGGCACAGCTACAAATGATGCTCTTGCAGCAGACCGGTGCCGGTTCGCTGCCTCTAACCAACCTCCCACCAGAAAGATTCCTTAGCCTGCTCAGGACATTCGAACAGTTTCTTCTTGACGAGAAGTCAAACCCGGTCATAGTCTACTGGTCGAGCCAACAGGCTAAGCGGCTCTTGCCCAAAGGACCTCGCTACCGGGAGCTCATGCGTGAATGCTTCTGCATCTCCGTCTTTTCGGAAGACAAGAGGCAGCCGCCTGATGAATGGTGCTTTCTGGTGCTGAGCCAACAGCTATCGCTCATCATTTACGGACAGCAGTCAGAGGGTATCGCCACTCATCCGGTCTTTCAGTGCAACGGCTCTGTAGATCCGCTCATTGTACGCGAGGCTTTTGACATGCTGTTGCCAAGCTGGCAGATGCTCGATCTTAATGAAACTAACCGGCTTGAGGATGCAGTCAAAAACATCGGTGTTGCTGGCACGATTCCTGAAGCGGCTCACAGTTGCCGCAAAGTGTGGCCGGTTGTCAAAACGATGTCGGTACAACAGCCGTTTTTGCTGCCGATACAAGCGGCTGTCAGCCACTTAGCAGCAATAGATCAAGCCGCCTTGTCTACCTCAAATTTGCCTGCCAATCTTTTTACGGCACCACCACCAGTGCCTGCACTCGAAGAGCCAAGATCTCTTGAGTCCGATACTCTTGGGCAGGCAGGTGCAGCCTTATGTCCGCCAGCTCCGTTCACCAGTACTGCCTCCGCAGTACCAGCCACTGTTGCTGAGGCAGTAGTCATTCCACCTGCTGCCCAGATCATAATTAGAGACATTATTGGGCTCTTAAGACATTCGGATGATGTATCTTCGATCCTTCAGCTGGCTATCGAGAAGCTGACCATCATGTGCAAAGCTCATCGCGGACTTATCTGGCAGGTGGTAGATAGCGAGTTGGCAGTGACACAAGAGCACTCGGTAACCGGCTTGAACTGTTTTGGCGGAGAAAGGTTGGGCTCTCCAGATTCAACCGCCATTCTCTTGGAATTTCTCTCCTGCTTTCCTGATGAGTCTTACTCTGGAGTAATAAGCGTCCCCGACACTTTTAAAGATACCAAGTTGCACAAGATGAGCCCGCAGATGGCTTCTCTCATTGAGCTTGGCGATGTGAGGGCCCGCCTGGTGGCACAATTGAAATGCCGCGGCAAGTTCTCCGGCTTTCTCGAGCTGCAACAATGCGGGCAAATCCGCGCATGGAGCGAGCAAGATGCCCTCGTTCTGCAGAGCGTTGCTGAGATGCTGTCTGTGCTGGTTCAGCATGAGATTGATCAGTCTATGATTAAGTCTGATGCGCAGGAAATGAAGCTCATCAATGAGATTGCTAATCATTTCCGCGAATCGAAAGGACAACGAAGTCACGACGTTCTAGTACAGTCAGTCAAGCTGGTGGCAGAGCACCTCGGTTTCAAGCACTCACAAATATATCTGTTCAGCGCCGAAGATAATGCTCTTGTACCGCAAATGGATGGGCAGCACGAACAGCTTAACTTCTCCCAAAAGAATAACCCGTTTGTATCGGTGTATGAGTCGGGCTCAGGACGAGCACGAAAGATCAACGTTGTACCCACAAGAAAGGGTGACCCATTTTTTAAACATGATATGGCACTAGTGGTGCCGCTGGTATCAGAAGGCGAGCGACTAGGTGTGCTGGGCTTTTGGGAACGCCTGGACAACAGGATGGAGCTCCGGCAGAAAGATGAGGATCTTGTTCTCAACATCGCCTCACAGCTGGCAACATTTATCCATGCCGATCAAGCAATTGCGCAGGTGCGCGATGACCAGCTGCGTGCTGCCTTAATCAACCGTGTCGTCGCAGAGATCCGCAATTCACAAAAAGTTGTCGACCAGCTGTTGGAGACTCTTGTCGAAGCACTGCAAGAGTATTTCTTGGCGGGTTTGTGTGTTGTGTCCTTATTTGACAACAATGTGGAAGCGTTCACCCAAACAAAAAGTGCCGGACAGCTAGACGGAACCAGCGATTCGCTCAATACTAGCTTCGCTACGCAATTATTCTCAATCATGCTTGATGATCTCAAGAAAAGAGAACCTATCTTTTTAGATAGAGAAGAGATTGTCAAAAAGATTTCCAATAAAGAAGTCGTTGTTCCGGACCCAGTAAAGACAGCCACCCTGGTCCCTCTTGTGCATGGCGAACAGTTTCAAGCCGCCTTGTGTCTGATAGCTACTGATCGTACACATCCTTTCCCTGATAAAGATTTGAGGATGGTAGCCGATCTAGCTGAGCGAGTAGCAGTAGTGATATCGCACGCCCAGCTTTATGTTCAAGTTGAGCAACAGGCAGTAACAGACCCGATGACCGGGCTCTTCAATAGACGGCACTTCAACGAGCAGTTTTCCAAAGAGCTAGATCGTTTTCAACGCCATGGACATCCTTTTTCTTACATCATCGCCGATCTGGATTTTCTCAAGAAGATCAACGACGGTCTCGGGCATCAATATGGTGATGCAGCTATCAAACATATTGCCCAAGTATTGAAGCGACAGGTCAGAGACATTGATACAGCTGCTCGCTGGGGTGGTGAAGAGTTTGTCATCCTTCTGCCTGTTACCGACTCTAAAGCAGCCAGAGTTGCAGCCGAGCGTATTTGTGCAGCTATACGTGAAAAGCCGGTTGAAGGGGTGGGAACAATTACAGCCTCTTTAGGCACGGCTACATTCCCTACAGACACTGCTGACCGCGATAGCCTCGGCGAACTAGCAGATCAAGCTCTTTATCTCGCCAAGCACCGCGGACGCAACCAGGTCTGCTCAGTGAGCGAAGATCTCAACCCGAGTCTTAAGGATCGGTCAGAAGAGGCTCTGGCAGTGCAGCAAGAGGTGATCAAATCAAAGGCTGAAGAGTTTGCCTCAGTAGACCTGAAACTTATTGCCGAACACGGCATTTTGGGGGTTATGGGCGCAATTGTCAAGGTTATCGAAGCCAAAGACGCTTATGATCAACACCGCTCACCGCGAGCTGCAGAGTTTGCCACCAAGCTAGCCCAATCGCTGCACCTTTCTAAAGAACATGTGACCATCATCTCTCTGGCAGCTGTTCTGCACAACTTAGGCAAGATTGCTATACCGCGAGAGATTCTCCAGAAGAAAGGTCCTCTGACTCCAGAGGAGCGCAAGCTCATCGAGCAAAGCCCAACTATCGGTGCCAGAATCCTAGAACCGGCTAAGCACCTGCAACGCGTTGCTACAGTCATCGAAGCTTATCAGGAGCGCTGGGACGGCAGCGGCTATCCAAAGGGGTTAAAAGGCGATGAAATTCCGCTCGAATCTCGCATCATCTCACTGGTTGACACATATGTTGCCTTGACTTCAAACCGTCCCTATCGCCAGTCCCTCCCGGCTGAAGCTGCTATTGCTGAGCTCAAAGCCGGCTCAGGCAAACAATGGGATCCACGTCTGGTAAAACTCTTTCTCTCGCTTCTCCAGAAAGAAGGGAAAGACTAGACTGCCCTTTTCGCCCTGCTTAACATTTTCTTAATAAATTCAAAAAGGCCTTTTCAGTTTCATTAGCTACAGCTAAAATAAGAATAGATCGACCGACTAAGACAGCTCATTTTCAGCGGGCCACCAAGTGCTGGACCCCGGAAAAGTCTCACCATAAACGAGTGAGTCAAGCGGCACGATCCCATGGAACAACGTAATCGGTTTCTCGCGACGGCGAGATTAACAGGAGCAAGCCCCTTTGAGCCCGGTGGGTGAACCGGCA
>CAILLX010000130.1 GCA_903835185.1 uncultured bacterium
CTCTTAGATCCAGACGATGATTTACTCATGGTGACCTCCTTGTCACAGATTTGTACCTTTGCAAGATCAAACCTACCCAGGCTTAATCCGCTTGGTCAGGGGGTCACCAACTAAATCAACGACAAAAGGGACAAGCTCCTGAAGTTTTATTTGCGTGGTGCATCACTATATGTATTAGTATTGCCAGAAGTTCAAAAAAAATGGAGAAATTCACAAAACAATGTAAAGCTGGTGCCAGCTCACCAGCTTTTGTTCTTGCCAGTTTGTTAATAGTGCTGGACTGGCTCTCCTGTGCGGCAGTTTTAGAACCGCACTGACACAACTCACGAGATGTTGTCACTTTGAAGTCAGACTGCCGCTCGTGTGTTAGAACACCTGGTTTTCTTCGTCGGCAATCACAGAGGAGACACCAGGCATCACCTTGAGTGCCTCGGCAATCTCATTGGTACAGCTCAGGGCGACGGCAACTAGCCTATTGAAGGACTGCTTGAACTCCACTGCCTCCGTGGGCTCACCACACTCAGCAAGCAGCTTCAAGACATCTCCCTTGAAGGAAACGATAGCACCACATGTGTCCTGCGCGCCTTTCTCCTTATGCTCATGATCTGCCTGCCTGCTGCTGTAGTGTTCGACGTTCAGAAAGACGAAGAATCCAAGCTTTGCATCGCCAGTCGCAGGCGGCTTCTCTGCGTCAAGCCGTCCGAGACAGAAAGCGCACTCATTCTTGGAAACTGCGCACTGTTCGCACAGCTGGAAAGAACCAGTTTGGGTGAGACTTCCGCAGCTTGTGCATGAACCTAAACTACTGTAGAACATCTTTCCTGAACACTTGTAACAGAGCATTTCTTTCTCCTTCCACGATGGGGGGTTATCTAGCCCTGCGCGCCAATTTCTTTGCCGTCGTCATCAACAACGGTGCTCTTTCCACATTTCTCACACCGCTGCTGCTTCGTGCTGCACTGCGGGCAGAGGACGTGGACTGGCTTGGTAAAGCGCTGCTTGCCACAGTTGCTGCAGGCACCGGGAGCTCCGCAAAAGCGATCGCGAGGCTGATTTTGGTTGCATTCGTTGCAGCAGTAAACGATATCGGACATAATTGATCTCCTTTCATTGATGCTTGGCAGCCAGCACACAAAGCCAGCAGGAAGCTTCCCGGCACCGTCGATAAAACAACCTGTGACTATCGCTCAATCAAGTACCACTGTTCACAGCAGTAAACTGCTGATCTGATTTGGTTGGAATGGTTAAATAGCTTGGGTTTTAGATGTTAAGACGTAGTACCGAATAGACAGAGAGAAAGAATCCCTCACCCTACGCCCATACAGTTCCAGCAATCAAATGAGGGTTTTTTAAGCTAGCCTTGCACAGCTGGATACAAGCAGGCACGCCTCTTACTTGACAAGAACACCTGCCAAGCGTCCGATACCTTCGTCAATCTGCTCGAGGGAAAGATCTCCAAACCCAAGGATAAACTGACCGGACATGCCATTGCCGCTGTAATAGCCGGCTGTACTGATAATGCCAACACCACATCTTGCAGCTTTTTCTGCAATCTCACAGTCTGATAACTCTGTATGAAACTGCACTATCATGCTGAGCCCAGCGTTATCTCCATGCACTGTCACTCTACTTTCGAGATGCTTATTTAGGGAGTTCACCATAGCAAGACGACGTTGTTGATACAAACTGCGCAGCTCTTTAACATGCCGATCCAGATAACCGCCTTCGATAAATTCGCTCATTGCATCCTGAAGCAGCAACGGCACCTGGTCAGCCAGAAGCGTCGCAACACGAGCATAGAAAGGGACAAGCATCAGAGGCAGTACTAGATAAGCAATGGATACAGCAGGGAACATCGTGGTGGCAAATGACCCGAGATAAATTATTGAGCCGTTTTTGTCCAACCCTTGCAAAGCGGGGATTGGTTTTCCACAATAACGAAATTCACTGTCTCTGTCATCTTCTAAAATGAATGTTCCATGTCTGTCCGCCCAGGAAAGCAGCTCAAGGCGCCGCCTCAACGCCAGCACCACTCCAGTAGGAAACTGATGTGCAGGCGTGACATACACAAGCCGATCGCAGCGATCAGACAGCTTGCCAAGACTAGAGACAACCACCCCCGCTTCATCCACAGCAGCAGGACAAATATTGGCTCCATTGGCAGTGAATATTGCCCAAACGTCCGACTTGCCTGGGTTTTCCACCCTGACATTGTCTCCTTTTTCAACATGCAAGCGTGCCACCAGATCGAACGCCTGTGTGGCACCAGATAGAATCATCACCTGACTGGCACTACACTTAGCTCCACGCAAACGGTCCTGTCTGCGGGCAATAGCCTCTCTTAACGGCAGATAGCCCAGTGAGTCATTGTGAGAAGTCACTTGTGAATAATCCATACGGCGACAGCAGCGACCAACTACTCGCGCCCACTCAAACATAAACTCATGATCAAGCGCAGGTTGGCATCTACTCAAGTTAATTGCTGATTCGTAGGAAACATGACTTTCTCTGTGAGCGAGAGCCAAAGCCTGCCCAAAATTGGAGAGTCGCAACTGGGTGTCTCCAGTGTGCTCTCCCTCCCCTGGCTCATTCTGCTCGTCAGCTGGCAACTGCCAGGCCACAAACGTCCCTGAGCCTGCCCGCGCATCGAGATACCCTTCACTGACCAGCTGGGCATAGCAGTCTGTCACTATAGCTCGCGATATTTGAAGCTGCTCTGCCAGTTCGCGGCTAGAAGGCATGCGCTGTCCTGCCATAAACTGCGCTGTGATAATAGCTTGCTGGATGCCGTCATAAAGTTGATCAGAAAGAGTCCGCCCGGAGGTATGGTCAACAGACAAGCTCTCCTCAGGCAAAGCCCGACCGCGAACATCAGCCACTGAACGTTGCCTCTGCCGCCTCTCGGCTTGTGGAGCACCTGAGGTGGCTTCAGAATCTTTGTTTTCTTGTGAACCATCGCTGGGTGGCAAGTTCATCTCTTCCCTTTGGATTGGACAGACTCCTTGTCACCCGTTTTGTACCGGAATCCTTCGACGCCAAAATTCTGTGTAAAAGTACCAGACTTCTCCACTTTAGCCCGGCGCGATCCATCAGGGAAAGCAAGAAGCTCCTTGTCGGTACTGAGCGATTTCACTACGGCTGTGACAAGCAGATTGAACATTACATTGGGACTCGGTTCGACTATCTTAATTTCTTTGACGTCACCATCATTTGTGACTGTGTAACTGACTTTGCAAGCAAGCGGCTCAGAGTATCTAAATGCGGCCTTGGACATCTGATTGAACCGACTGAAGACAGCTGCAGCTATACGGCAGTGCCACTCGTCCCACGCTATTTTAAGCTCAGAGCTTTGATCTGGGTCGTCTTTGGACACTGAGCCAGGCTTTGTTGAAGCAGTTCGAGGCAACATTGCCGGAGAGCTGCCGCCAGCACCCAATCGGCTGTCCTGTGGGCTGTACGCAGCTGGTGCAAATGGATCGGCGCTGTCACCACCGCTGCCGAATGGATCATCACTTGGAGCTACATGCCCCTGTGGCGGCTGCCTCTCCAGAATTTGTTCCACCTTGCCTTTGAGGTAACCGCCCTGCTCATCAGCCAAACAATCAGGCAAACAGACAGCTATCTGGAGTGCGATCACCCCAGATAGAAATAAACAGATCTTGCAAGCACAAACCATGAAGTCAAACAATCAAAAGAGCCGATGAATAAACTATCCCCACTCTAACCAATTCACAACCAGCGGTAAAGGCAGCAAGCATCGATCAATCAGCCTGATGTAATCAATTTAATTGCTTAATAACGACAATAACTGAAGGTAAGCTCCAGTCCGTCGTTACACACACGATGATTAGCGACGCTACTCATTTATGTATGCTGCGAAAAATTGAGGATGCCAAACACCAGCCGCGCCCACTACAACCGCCAGTAGCACGAGCTAAAACGGTAAGCCTTGAGAGTCCCGCCCAAGGCTTACCTGTGGTTGTAATGCCCTTCCCTAGCCAGACAAACGGCAGCATTGAGACAGAAGTGGCGGCAGCCGGAGCATGAGTCTTCCGGCTCACTCAAATCCAGCACCGCCACCTTGTCTCAGCACTTCACCAGCACAGGTTGTGTGCTGCCTGTCAGTCCAGCGACAGCATTGCTTGCATCATCGGTCATGCAGTTTTGGCAGAATCGAGACGCTTGCTGCAGTATGCCCCGGGAGCATCTTCGATGACACCCAGCGGCCCTTGTTCCGGATCGCGAGCCGGCACCATCTCCTGCGCGAGCGAAACCACCCACGACTGCCAGTCAGTCCACCAGGAGCCGGGGGCTTTCGCAGCCGAGGACAGCCACTCGTCAGGGTTTTCGGGCAGGTTGCTGCCTTCGTTGACCCAGTAGCAGTACTTGCCACCTGCCGGCGGATTGATAATACCGGCAATGTGCCCGGAGCCGCCGAGGACGAAGCGCACAGGACCGCCCAGAAGACGAGCACCCATGTAGTTGGACTTCCATGGCGCGATGTGGTCCTCGATAGCCGAAACGAAAGTGCAGGGCACAGTGATCTTCGACAGATCGATCGGCTGTCCGAGGAGTGTGATGCCGCCTGGTTTGCACAGATTGTTCTCCAGGTACATGTTGCGCAGATAGAAGCTGTGCATCGCTGCCGGCATATTGGTAGAGTCAGAGTTCCAGTAGAGCATGTCAAAGGCGGACAGCGGCCTGCCCATGAGGTAGTTGTTGATCCAGAACGACCACATCAGATCGTTCTCCTTCATTGAGCTGAAAGCACCAGCCATCTCGGCACCTTCAAGATAGCCACGCTCAGCATTCTTCTGCTCGATGGCAGCCACCGAACGCTCCGAGAGGAAGACGCCCAGCTCTCCAGGCTCGGAGAAGTCGAGCATCGTCGTGAAGAAGGTCGCGCTGCCGATGCGGTTGTCACCGACTGCAGCCATGTATGCAAGGGTGCATCCGAGAAGGGTGCCGCCAATGCAGTAGCCGATAGCGTTGACAGTCTTCTCGCCTGTCTGCTTCTCGATGGCATCGAGTGCCGCCAAAGTCCCTTGCGAGAGGTAGTCGTCAAACTTGGTCTGGGCATAGCTGGCATCCGGGTTGACCCAGCTGATGAGGAATACTGTGTGTCCCTGCGCGACCAGCCACTTGATGAGCGAGTTCTTTTCCTTGAGGTCCATGATGTAGTACTTGTTGATGATCGGCGGGACCACAAGGAGCGGACGCTTGTTCACATTGGGAGTGGCCGGCTTGAACTGGATGAGCTGCATCAGCCTGTTCTGGTAGACGACCTTGCCTGGCGTGGTAGCAATATCCTTGCCTAGCGTGAATGCGTTGGGATCAGCCATCTTGATGCGCAGCATGCCAGTGTTTGGATCGATGTCACGCTTGAAGTTCTCCAGCCCCTGGGACAGGTTGAGCCCACCGGTACGGCGGGTCTCCTCGAGCACCTCGGGGTTGGTGAGGGCGAAGTTGGTCGGTGCCATGGCACTGACAAACTGCCGCGCGAAGAAATCAGCCTTCTGGAGTGTCTGCTCATCCAGCCCTGCGCCGGCAGAGGAGATCAGGTCCACCCAGAAGCGGCTGGCGATGAGGTAGGACTGCTTTATGACGTCCCAGGTGAGCTCCTTCTCCCAGTCCTCGTACTTGAACCTCTTGTCACCAGCATCCGGCACCGCAACCGGTGGCACTTCAATTCCCCACATGCGCAGTGTCGCGTACTGCCAGAGATGGAAGTATTGCATTGCCGCCTGAAACTGTCGCATCCAGAGATTCCATGGGTTGAACCAGAGACTGGCTGACAGTTGTGTACCCACCTCGGCAAGTCCGAGAGGATCCGGATCGGTCGTGAGTGCGCTAAGGAAGATGTCCTTGCTGGGTCTTTCATTTTCAGGTTGTTGACTCATTTTGCTTGGTCCCCTTTCAGACATATAAGCGCCTGATCACCGGCGCTGTTGAGTGCTGTTGAGCAAACTCACAGCGTCACGTCAAACCTACATGTGTGATTGTTGTCAACCCTCCAAAACTTTCTCTGCCTGCAAAGGTTCCTAATTGCAAGCAGCACTTCGATGCAAGCTTGTCCTCCTTCTCGGTAGGGCATGCAGTAATTCCACAGATTGCATAATTTTTGCTTCTTAACAGAAAGCTTGCCTGACCCAACACAATCCAACAGCAGCAATCTGCTTTTGGTTATCCAAGCTGATTTAGCTAATTAAGTCTGCAGGGTTTGTCTGGCAAGCTCTTGAATCTGTTAAAAAGAGAACAGGTTCACTCTAAGAAATGAGGGCCTGGAAAACCACGAAATGTCAACAACAGTAACTTGTTAAAATTAGCACAATTCACGCGAGGATCTTTTTTGATCAAATCGTCTCAAGCCAAGACTGCCAACCTGTCTGACAATCTTGACTGCACCATTAGGAGAGTCAGCTTACAGCCCAGGGAAGACGAGCTATTCTGGAGCTCCGCTGCTATTATTTTGGCATCTACATACTAGGCAGGACCGAATAGGTCCATTACAATGCCGATTGGGCAGCACTTATGGATAAGAAGAAAAAACCAGCTCCTGGAGCAACATTAGTAATGCGCTTGAAAGAGATGCGCCTTCGCCGCGAAGAGGCTGAGGCAGCATCTGCTGCCAGCTCTGCGGCAGCGGCAGCACTGCCGTCGGCAGCTGTTCAAGCAGCAGCCTCTCCCCCGCCAACAACTCAGCAAGAAGCACAGCCGCCAACTTCCGTAAGTCCGCCACGGCAGGCTCCTGTTGCCGGCACTAGCAAGCCAACTCTGCTGGAAAGAACAGCAGCCAGGAAAGCAGTAAGTGAAGCTAAAGCAGAGCCTGACACCAGCTCTCCGCCAGTAGAAGTTGTCACTACTCCTGCTGATAGCACAGCTCCGGAAGTGAAGAGCCAACGCCAGACAAATGCTGAAGCAAAGTCAAAGGCTCCAGTTGCAGACGGCACAGCTGCAGCAGCCAGCAAAGAATCAGTCGAAGTTAGCAGCCAACCAGAGCCGGCTGTCGACATCCATCACCCGGCAGTGACACCACGGGCAGACTTCATCCACAGGACAATCTCAATTGAAGATTTGCGCCCGCACACAGACAGTTATGACCAGTTAACAGAAGAGATTAGACTGGCAGGGCGCTTTGCTGCTGCTGGACTGATTGCTCAAGGATTGCGACTGGCTCGCTTGAAAGACGAAGCTCTCTATAAAGATACTTACGGATCGTTTGAAGAATACTGTCGCGCTGAACATTCTATGAGCGCAACTTACGCCTATCGCCTTATTCGTATGGCAGAGATGGCTGAACGTATCGCCGAGGAAGGGCAGAAGACTGTAACTGCAACCAGTACAGAATCTATGCCTGATCCGTTTGAAGTCATGCTCGGGCTGGGACACAGGCATCTTATGGCTCTCTTGCCGTTAGAAACAGAAACAGCAGAAGATCTCCTCATACGCGGCGTTCCGCTGTCAAATCAAACAGGCAGCCCATTAGAACGTATCCCTATTGCCCAGGCCACTGAACAGCAGATTCGCCACGCTATCAGCTCTTTTGTCCATACTGAAGTAGAAAAAGCTGTGCGCGGGGTGCTCAGAAAAGAGTCATCTGCTCCAGCAGCCAGGTCAGTTCGGTCAGTGTCTGATCTAGTGGAAGCTTTGCGTGACTGGGCAGAATGGCTTGAAGGCGAGCCTAGCGCAAAAGCCGTTTTTGACAGGGTTGGAGAAGGAAGACAGATTAATAAGCTGGCTCAACAGTTGAGAAAGTCCGGCGATAGGATTTTTGAGGCCCTTACTTCCCTGCCGCACAGCAAGAGATAGTTGAGAATGCAGGCCAGCAGCAAATGCGCGAACACCAGATTGTCATCACTTTAAAGCCTGAACACTTTCTAGAAGTGCAACGTCTGGCTAAAGTTGCTGGAGCCAAGTCGATGGGCATATTTGTCAGACAGAAGCTTCTATCAGCCTTTGGCATGGAAGGCACACAGCCGCCTGCACCTGCTGCTGGAAGCGATGTTAAACGTGTCACCAGCGATCTGCGCCGCCTGCATGGCGAGCTGAAGGCTTTTGTATCCGAGTCTCTCTCAAGGTCTTATATAGAGACTCAAGAATCGACAAGCTCTGTCGTTGACCAAAGCAAGACAGATGAAACTGCTCCAGAGCCGGTGGAAGTCAATATTTTCCCTTCTGGAGAGTCCGCCGACCCAACAGTAGCTGGAAGTATCGAAGAGAGCATGTCCAGATTTCATCAATCTCCAGACGAGCTTGAGCAGCTGGCTCAACGTGCTTTTGTCATCTCGCCGAGACTGGGAGCGCTGGAAGACATGAAAGAGTCCAGATCTGCAGAGAGCGCCCCAGCACAGCCCAGATCGGCAGGACACGGCTCGTCAGCCAGGCAGAGAAGAGACCCACTTGAAGATCTTCTGTCAGATCCTGAGGCAACTCAGACAAAAGGACAAAAAACAAACCCTACCCGCAACAAGCCTGAGCAGACTGATCAAGAGCAGAAACAAGCCTCAACCGGGCAGCCAGGCAATAATGTTGACGAGGGGGAGCTGGATGAAGCTGATATAGATGATGATAACGATGAAATAGTTGAAATTCCGATTTCCATACCAAGCAAATCAGTGAAGAAATCAGCCGGGACGGAAAAACCAGCAAAGCCAGCCACTCCACAACCACCT
Source organism: uncultured bacterium (assembly GCA_903835185.1). GTDB lineage: Bacteria > Cyanobacteriota > Vampirovibrionia > Obscuribacterales > Obscuribacteraceae > CAILLX01. The sequence goes on from CAILLX010000130.1 coordinate 8,673, forward strand.
TCCCAGCAACCATCTTCTCCATCTAAGGGCAACCAATCTGGCGGTATGAGTGATGGTCCTCCCCCCCGACGGCACCAATAATGAGAATCCTTGAATTGACTTGGCTCACAGGGCGATTTAATATTCAATCAATGGCACTTGAAATCCAAAACCGGCTAAGAAAGCGGCTTTAAGCCAAACTAATAGTGAGTGAGCGTTAAGCCAAACTGAGCAAACCCGGACCAAGAGCTATTTAGGACAAGTGGAATTATCGACAACAACTGCAGGCACACTATCATCCAGATAATCAGATCAACCATTTGGTGCTAGCGTGTTAAATAGGAAGAACAAACAGGAAGGAAAAGGCAATGAGTAAGATAGAGCGTCACAACGAAGGTGTCGAAAAAAAGGCAGTTGCTGGCTCCCAAGACAAACCTGAGTCCCTTAGCTTTGCCGAAATAATGAAAGGTCGAGGCGACCGTCAGCCAAAGGCCGGCGACACCAGAACTTCCACTGGAGATTACGCTCTCTTAACTGATGCCAGTGTGAAGAACCAGATTGAGAAACTCAGAAACAACCTTCCCCCTGAATTTGCAGCTTTAGTGAAACAGATAACTTCTGTCCCACTCGAACTGCGACAAAGTGGTATCACAGACCCGGTTAAGCTCTCCCAAGAGACTGCAGCAAAACAGCAGGAACATATGAAAGAGGTTGAAACAAGAATTGCTAAACTACCAGCTGGCGAGCAGCAAGAATACTTTAAGCGGGTTTCAGATTTTGCAACTGGCATGGCGGAAGTTTTGAAACAAGTTGTGCCTTCCTGATCTGGCTTGTCAGACAACTCATTGCTAGAGAGCCTGCTTTTCGCAGGCTCTCTTACTTCAGCGGTGCCAAATTAATCCGACAGCTGGAAAGACAGCGGCTACCATCCGCCTGCAAGCCGGAACAAAGTTAGTCAGAGGTCTGTCAGACGTGGCTCTTTTACCTTAGAGCTGTAGGCGCACCAGCTATACCGGTAGTCAGCGACAGTGGTTGATCGAGAGCAAACTTGATAGGCGTACCACTTGGAATCTTGACATCCTTGCCTTTACGCCATAGATTGCTACCCAGTCCGACTGCGCCGCCGGTGGCGACACCAGCAATTGCTCCTATCCCAACCGATCCAGCAACAATAGGCGCAAAGATAATGCCAAGCAATGTGCCGCCGGCTGTCCAGGCAGCTGTGCGAGCAACGCCGGTGCCAACTGTTGCTTTGACAGAACGGCCACGTACATTACCTTGTTTGTCCTGATTAAGCGGACCAGCTTGATTGGCTACAACTGTTGCCGACAGCGGATAACGCACACCATCAGGAGTGATAGCAGCAGTTAAGCGCATACCGATCAATCCGTTGGTGCCGGCAAGACCGCTCTTATCTGAAGCTGTAATCTGCCCTTCAAGAGTTGTGTTGGCTGGCAGCACCAGATCGTTGCCCAGATAGAGAGGCATAGAAATTCTGGCATTAAAAATGTCGCCTGATTTGGCTACAGAGCTGTCGATTGGACTGGTGAGCACCGCATCTAGATTGGTGCCGGACGGAACATATGTCACCCTTCCTTGCAAAGGTTGACCATTATATGTCTGGGCAAAAGCAGGCAAAGTCATCCCAAAAGAGAGCGCTCCTGCTATCAGTGAATTCAAAACAGACCGTTTCATCTAATGCTCCTTCTAGTGCATTTAGGTAGATACCCAAACCTGCCCACGAGAAGGATAACACAGGACTCATAATACGCAAATATGCTTTTACACGTTAATTGCATCTGGCACTACCGGCAGAGTCGTATTACGACAGGCTACAGTTGCAGGAAAGCAAGGCACCGTGCATGATTGCTGCCTTTTACGGCTACGCGGTAGCACATGTGGTATTAATATGCGAATTGGGCACCAGAGGAGATTAATTGGTGTTATCCGGAGAGCGGCTAAAAAGCGATGCTCTTGACAAATGTGTTGATGGCACAGCCAAATCACATGCCACGTAATACAATTGTTTTTTTGCCAGCAATTTACCCTCAAAAGGCAGGTGGCAATGCTTGAACTGAACCGGCAGGTGCGAGATCTTTATCGCAGCTATGAAAAGAAACAGCTAAAACCAGAGACGGCTCTGGAGTTGGTGAGCGACTTCGTTCTCGACTTAATTAACGTTTTTGGAGACAATCTCAACGAGACTACTCCACTCAAAGAGCACTGGCGCAGGTTTGCTCCAGTGGAGTTCATTCTTTCTCTCAATTCAGTCCTGGAGAAGTACAAGAAGTCAGAATATGCCGAATTAGAGCCTGAAGAGCGCGCCCTTTTCGCTGATCACGGCGTTCTGCTCGGCACACTTGTCCGCCAGGCTCTTACAACCCATCCAGACAGCTATCCTGAGGAAGAACATTTTCAGATACCAGAGGCAGTGGCAAAAGAGCTGCTTGTCCTTTCAGAGTTCGAATAGCGACATTGAGTCTTGAGTTGAAAACGGCTGAGTCTGCAAGCAAAATCAACCGTTTACAATCTCAATAATCTCACGAACATCCGCTCCGACAAGCCCAAGGTTGCTCAATCCACGCCCTTGCTTGCGCAGATCACGCTTGCTTACCACCTGTGCCAGCTCAATTACTGAAGTTATGACCGGAACAGGCAGACGCGCAAGTCTGGCAAAATCCTCAACCAGCACAAAAGTGTCAGAAATATCTGTGCAGAGTGTCTCAAGAGGCATCTCAACCATGACACCGCTACCGCTACCATGGAGGTGGGACAGGCTGTCCAGTATCTCTGCAAGTGAACGGCCGTGACCTCCAGCAAAGTCAACCAGAGCCTGCCCGATGCCTGGGAAAGACACTGAAAATTCTTTGGATAGAGCTGAAATTTCAGCATCTAAGGAAGACACCATAGCAACAGCAGCCGGCAACACCTGTTTCTTTTCCAAGCCTGAACTGCCGCCAACAAAAGCACAGAGGTTTATGACAGCTCTGACAAAGCATTCCACATCTGTGAAGCCACGCTCGATAACATTAGAGGCCGGCACCAGCCCGCTCCACAACTGTCCTGCTACAGCCAAAGCTCGGCGAGTCTCATTTCGGGATAGTCCGCAGATGGAGACCCTTTTGCGCGGACCGGTAAGCAGAGCCACATTACCTGCCACCTCAATAGAGTCGTACAGAGCACCAGTTTCCAAGATATTAATTTTGAGCCCAGCACAAAGACTATCCAGCTGACGACTAAACTGCAGAGCCGCCCCCAGAGGAGCAGCCACTAAAACTACAGTCTGACCATCACTTAAATAAGGAGAAAGCTTCTCCAGACTGGCACTATAATCGGCGCCAGCTACTGACAGACAGATGAAAGCAGTATCCTTCACCACCCGTCCAAAATCATCTGATACAACGTCAAGCTTAACCTGGCTGCGTCTTGAAATGGCAGATCGGCTCCATTGCCTTATCTCACACTCACCCGGAGCTCTCCCGTCTACATTCCACAATTTAACTGTGTGCCCGGAAGAGGCCAGGCTAGCGGCGATGGCTGCTGCAGGCAGTCCATCACCAACGACAGCCAACCCGGATAAAGAACAAAAAGAGTGAAGAGCTTGCGCCGTGGCAGACATAAAAATAAAGGATGGTTCTTGGGGGGAGACTCACAGAGCTACTAGCTACTAATCGCTCGAGCAAACTGGCTAACGGCCCGAGAGATTAATGCCAGCTAACCTAGAATAGTCAAGATTCACTCCTAAAGCAAGATTCGCAACGAATCTTTAACTTGCATTAAATGAACAAAAAATGTTCTCTGTCTCCAGTTTTCTAATAAAGTAAAGCAAAACTGCCCTGAAGATTTCAGGAGAGCTGATGGCAAAATTTTATTTCGAAACAGATGCTCAACTGGAGCAGCTCGATCAATATTCGATAGGAATCATAGGTTATGGCAATCAGGGTCGGGCCCAGGCTCTGAATTTAAGGGACAGCGGCGCCAGAGTTGTCGTCGGTACTCGCGACGGCAGCTCTTCACGAGAACAAGCGCTAAAGGACGGTTTTACAGCACACACAGTAGAAGAGGTGTCCAACAACTGCGAAATACTGTCCATAATGCTCCCTGATGAGGTAATTCCGCAAGTTTATTCCGAGTCGATTGAGCCTTATCTGGAGGCGCATAACACCTTTGTTTTTGCCCACGGTTTTACTGTTTTTCACAAAACAATAAACATACCGAACGATGCTGATGTTGTCCTGGTGGCACCTACCGGTCCAGGCAGCAAGCTCAGATCGCTCTTCGAGGCAGGATCCGGCTTGCCTGCCCTGCTAGCTGTAGAGCAGGATTCGTCAGGTGAAGCCTGGCAGCGCTGCCTGGCTTATGCGAAAGGGATCGGTTGTTTGCGAGCCGGCGGCATTAAAACCACATTTGCAGAAGAGACAGTCACTGATCTTTACTGCGAGCAAGCAGTGCTCTGTGGAGGAATGCCAGAGCTTATTAAAGCAAGCTTTGAAACATTAGTGCAAAGCGGTTATCAACCAGAACTCGCCTATATTTCCTGCTTGAAAGAGGTAAAGCTAATAGCTGATCTCCTTTTTGAAAGAGGACTGGATGGCATGCGGCAAGCAATCTCTAATACAGCTAAATTTGGTTCTGCTGTCGCCGGTCCAGCCCTTGTTAATGAAGCAACCAGGCATGAACTGGCTAGCATCTTAAGCCGCATAGAATCAGGTCAGTTTGGAAAACAATTTTTGCAAGAGTCTGCTTGCGGATCGCCAGTGACAAACAGTTTTGTTTCAGCCGAAAAGCACTCAGGCTTAACCCGTACTGGATTGTCCTTGCGAGATGATCTTCACTTCTAGAGCATTGTTGGTGCTTAGTCTGCTAAAAGATTGTCGATTAGCCTGACATCGCCAACCTTGGCTGCCACCAATATTATTGCCGGGTCAGATGGAGAGCCTATCGGTTGCAACGTCTCAGGATGGCACGCTTCAAGATACTGGAGCGAGACACCTGGCAGTGCCTGAATTGCATTTCGCCCATCCTTTAATGCTGATGTCACAGGCGTCCTTCTTATCCGCATGGCGTCACGAACGGAGCAGAGAATCTTGTACAGTTGTGGTGCCAGCTGTCTTTGCTCGGCACTAAGGTAAGTATTGCGGGAGCTAAGCGCCAGTCCGTCAGATTCTCTCACTGTAGTGACACCGACAATGCGCACAGGTAAATCAAGATCACCTACCATTTTTTTCACAACTACAAGTTGCTGATAGTCTTTTTGACCGAAATAAGCTACATCTGGCTGCACCTGGCAAAAGAGTTTAGCAACCACAGTGGCTACACCAGCAAAATGTCCCGGGCGGAAGAGCCCGCACAGGCGGTTAATAAGATCTTCCGGCGGTGTCACAATAGTCACTTCTTCCTGCCCGTGCCTGTACATCTCCTTGACGTCAGGGTGAAAGACAGCAGTCGCTCCTGCTTGCCTGCACAGTTCAATGTCTGCCTCAAGAGTTCGTGGATAACGATCAAGATCTTCGTGTGGTCCAAACTGCAACGGATTGACAAAAATAGAGACAATCACATTCTGACATTCGGCAACAGCACGCCGAACCAGAGCTATATGCCCTTCATGAAGAGCGCCCATAGTCGGGACAAAGCCTAAGACGGGCTTGGCGAGCGCCTCCATGTCTGAGTACAATTCAGAGCGCCATGACCGCAACTCCTCTACAGTTGTTATCCGTTTAATTCCTACTACTGAACTCATTGCTCCCCCTGTGACCTTGTCTAAACAAGAATCACAGGCAAGAGTACCTTGTTGCTCATGCAATCAGACGATCTTTCAGCAAAGATGAACCTTTTTTGGGATAATGGCTCCCTAATAGAAGTGTTTGAAGGACTTTGTCATGCCATACAGCAGCTCGCCTGATCTGTGCCTACGCAGGCTGCTCTCGGCAGTTGCCTGCCTGACACTGACTGCAGTACAACAGTCTTTAGCAGATAATCTGCCTCCGGCACGCCAGACAGACGCTAAGCAAGCCAGCGGCGCTTCTGCAGCGGAGGAAGCACATAAAGTGGCAGCAAACATAATAGCTGCATACGGCGGACTGTCAAAGCTGAAGGATCTTAAAGAGCTCCCTTATAAGAGCCATGGCACACACTCAGTAATTTCAGCAGTTTCAGGCGCTGCCAATGCCCTTGCCTGCAGCATAGTAGGACACGACGACAAGTTGCGGCTGGAGACAACTGTAATTGGTCAACAGATGACTCTGGGCTATGACGGTAAAAATAGCTGGACTCAGTTTGGCGACTGGGTCAGTCCCTGCACTGCCACTACAGTCAAACAGATTGCAGATGAGATGCGGCACGGTCTTAATCTGCTCGCCAGTCTTCCCGATACCAGTCGCAAGCTGATCTATCGCGGCAAAAAGATGGCAGCCGGCAAGAGCTGCGACGTCATTGAAGTTTATGCAGACGATGGCAAACCGACCACTTTTTATGCAGACGCCGTCAGCCACTTGATCTTGCGCAGTGAGTTCATGGGTGTTGATCACGAGCAAGGAGTCCCGGCTATACAAGCTGTCGACTATCTTGATTACCGTTTGCTGTCCGGCACCAGTTGCCCTTTCAAGACAGTCGAATACACCGGTGGTAAGAAGACTTCAGAGTCGGTGCTAGACAAATTTGAGTTTCTCCCAGACCTCGACGACAAAGTTTTTGCAATGCCGCCAGAGTCAGAGGTAGCCAGAGTCAAGCGAGGACCAGTAACAGTTCCGTTTGACTTTACAGCCAACGAAGTCATAGTTGTAGTACATATCGGTTCACGCGACTACCGCTTCATAGTAGATACAGGCGCCAGCCAGACAGTCATTGATAAAGCTGTTGCTTCTTCAATAGGACATGTTTCAAAAGCTGACTTCTCTATAACAGCCGGCTCTCAAGCTGTGCCTCTCAGTTATATGACAGTACCGACTCTTACTATAGGTGATCTCTCACTTGATAATGTGCCAGCTCTAGTCACAGATCTCTCATCGTTTGCTGCTGCTTTAGGCGAGCGTCCAGCCGGACTTCTCGGAGCTAACGTCTTACGCCGTTTTCTCGTCACACTCGATTTTGGCGACAAAAAGATGATACTTGCCGATCCGCATCAGGTATCCATTCCAGCCCAGGCAAGCATCTTGAAAACATCCCCTGTATACGGCGCTACAGCTCTGGTTGTTTCAGGCAAGCTGGATCACAAATGTACTCTCAACTTTCTCGTTGACAGCGGTGCAGGTTTTTCCAACCTGCCTCAATCAATAGCTAAAACTTTTTTCTCCGGTCCTCTGCTGCCGGTCGGGCAGGTCTTTGGAGTTGACGGCAAGAAGGTAAGTATTGCCTCAATGCGCTTTAACAGTCTGACACTAGGAAGCATCGACCTGCCAGATCCTGTTTTTGCTCTCTCTCCTAACGATCAAGCAGCCGCTGGAGAAACAGGACTGTTTACAGCACACTCGATGGGCATACTCGGTAATCCTATTTGGAGCCAGTTTCGCACTACAATCGATTATCGAGGCGAACAGATCATACTTGAGCATCTGCCGCAAAAGGCTAGACTGGCTGCTACATTGACTCAATTGCGTCAGATTGAACGCAACTATCACACAGCGAACAACTCTGATCAGGCTATCAAATCGTGTGAAGAGGCAATCAGAAAGGCGCACGCGTTGGGCGACCATGGCTGCGAGGCGCTCGGATTGGCAGCAATGGCAGGTTATTATGCCCAGAAAGCTACAGGCAATTCAATCTGGTCAGCTCTGGCAGGCAAAGAGTTCACCCGGGCAGCAGCTCTGGCTAAACAAGCAAGCGACAAGCAGGTTGCAGCCAAAGTGCTGGCCAGCTGGGCCGGTTATTATCTCAATTCAAGCAAATGTCCTAACGACCTTATGATTGCTCGAGGCTTACTGCGGGAATCTTTCAAAGAAGCACCATCTGAGCCTGACGCTTACGCTTGCTTAGGCACTCTTTGTCTGAAAGCAAACAACCTTGATCTGGCCAAGCAGTCGCTCGATCAGGCTCTCCTGCTAGATCCATCCCACTGGCTGTCACTTTGGACAGAATACAAACTTTACCAAAGCAAAGGTGATCTGGCTGCGCAAAAAAAAGTGGTTGCCCAGCTGCAAAGATATTTCCCAAACGCAAAAGACACACTGTCAGTTACTGCCAGAAATAAATCAGCCGGACAACCACACTCCAACGCTCCAGCAACCAGCCGACAACTGCACGGCACTGCTGCAGCTCAGAAATAGCCAGGTCGCAGAGCAGATTAACAAAGAGCTTCAGGTGTTACTTGAGTAACCTGGAAAGGCAGCGAGCCAGAGTCTTCCCCTTCAAGTGCCAGAACAATGTTGTACATCCCTTCTTCCTGGAAAGTGAGTCCAGTGAAAGCGCTAATGATCTTGTGAGTCATGTTACTGTTGGGAAGCGGCTCAACTTTAGCAACTGGAGAGTTCGCTATAATCTGTCCCTGCCTGTCAACTATACGAAATTGATATGTAAACTCATTGTGCGAACCGGTAAGTTGAGCAAAGGCATAAACAAGCGGAATGACAGTTGGAAACACCTGCACTGCAATTCCGTTGTGAATATTGATACAGGAGATGGCATCACGACGCAAAACATCCTGCAAAACACGCTCGCACAGGATGATGCCGATAATTTGTGGTAAATTTGACTTGCTCAATTTAGTCAGTTTGTCCTTCGAGAACCAAGCTCTCATAATCAGATTGGCAAATTATATGCTATTTTGCTTTTGTCGTACGATGAACAAGAGAGCTTGCCTTCATGCTAGACCCCGAACAGCTGACTTTTATGGAGTGGTTCGGGGTAGTATTTGTTATCGTACTGGTACTGTTTTTCTTCTGTTGCTGGGTTGATCTGAATTATCAGTTTCCTCGCATGTGACACCGGACATCAAGTTAGAGACGATAGTTATCATACAGGTGAATGAAGAGCACCCGGGCAAAAAAATGCTAGAACTGATTATCGATAAGCATCTTTGGGCATAAAATTGTAGTAGCGGTCTGCTGGTGGCAAATTTAGAATGGTCAAAAACCATAACGATAACGAGTGGGCTTGGACGGGCAGAGAGTCGCCCTTTCAGAAGAAGCTTGCTGCCTTAAGAAACGACTCGCCAAGCCAAACACCTGCTAAAGGACAATCTCCTTATCAACCTCCGCTGCGTGCTCCTGAAACAGCCGCTGTATTGCGCGAAACTCTGCTCAGCTACCAACAAGTCAGACCAGAAGAGCTTGAAGGGCAAGCACTCCTTGATTCATTAACCGGACTGCTCAACGCACGCCAGTTTATGCAAAAGCTTGAATACGAGCTTAAGCGCGGTATGCGTTACAAAAGACCGGTTGCCATCTGCCTTCTGTGCATTGACGGCATTAAGGAAGTGCGGCGCATGTACGGTGCCGAGGCAGCTGACAGGCTGATCAAGCTTGCAGCAGACGCTATTGTCTCCTGTGTTCGCGAAGTAGATTTTCCAGCACGTTATTCCACCGACACACTAGCTGTTATATTCCCCGAGACAAATGCAAACGGTGTCAGGATTCCGGCAGAAAGAATCAGACAGAAGATTAGAAAACAGGTAACTGAAATTGGTGGTGAGACGGTATACATAACTGCCAGCCTCGGTTGTGCAACGTTCCCAGCCCATGGAAGAGAGTCTAATGAGCTTATTATCAAAGCCCAGATTGCTGTTGATACCGGAGCCCAATGTGGAGGCGATGCAGTCACACTTGCCTGATCGGAAACACAATACCAAGCTTTGAGATCTCATTAAACCGCTCTCATAAAGCAATGAATTCACGATATTAAGAGCCTTCTTTCACCACCTTGATTCAAAGAGGTGAAGTAGCATAGGGTTGTTTATACCCGTTCTATCACTGCAAAACCCAACAAGAGATCTATTCGACCCAAACTACCAAAGCGTTAATCTCAGAGCGTTGCCTGTTTCAAACTAAAGCTTATTTGAGCTCAGAGAATGATTATCTTTGTTTTTGGGGTCGGACTTCCGAACCATATCATCGCTGCCCAAAGACACCTCGTGCTGCCTCCAAACAGGACACGACATTCGTTGGTTGTCTTGCGTTAGCATCACGGGCTTTGGGCATCACCACCTGGTTTGTCATTATTTTGGGAAGGAGCATTTTTATGGATCAGACTGCCTCTTCAGTCCTGTCAGGATCTGGGGACGGTGGCAAGAAGCCGTATCTGCTCGGTATCACAGGCAGCATAGCTTGCGGCAAAGGCTTTGCTGCTGAGTGTCTTGCCGCAGAATCGGTTGCCATTGTCGACATTGACGAGATCTCACACCAGCTTCTCGATACAACCAGTACTGACCCCAGTTCTGCCTATCAACAAATTCTTGCCCATTTCGGTGCCGACCTGGTCAACGCTTCAGACGGCAAGATAAACCGCATCAAGCTGAGAAAGGCCGCCTTCGCAAGCTGCGAGTCACGTGAAAAGCTAGAAGGCATCCTGCACCCGGCTATTCTCAATCAACTCAAACAGCAAATTGACGAATTCTCTTCTCGAGGAGTCACTGAAGTTGCAGTACAAGTGCCGCTTCTGCATGACTCTCAACTCGAGAGTACTTTCGACGAGATCTGGGTTGTGACAGCCACGACCACAGTTCAGGTATCCCGTCTCAAAGCACGTGACAGCCTCACTGACGACCAAGCTCGCTCTCGCATCAACAAGCTCTGTCCGCAGGAAGCCAAAATTGCTACTTCGCACCGCCAGATCAACAACTCGGGCACGAAGGAGCAGACGCGTCAGCAGGTTTTGCATTGCCTCGAACTGTCCAGAGCATCACAAAAACATGGGCGATTGGTCAAATGCAACAATGCAAGCTGTCTGTGTTGCAACTCTTATTCTCCTGCCCTCTCTACAAGCGCCGGAAGCACACAAAGCGAGCTTGACGGCAAGATGGTCATGAGTGTTCAGAACAGTTGTAGCAAAGCGCAACCAGCTGGATGCAGTTGTGGTTGCGGCAGCACCTGCCACGTAAGCTGCTCTTGCTTGCCAAGCTGTCCTTGCTGCCCACCACCAACGTCTGCCACACCTCCTGCCAGCCCACCCCCACCAGCCTGCCATCCGCACTCGGACCCATTTCTCTCCTTCCTGGCTTTCCTTGCCTTTCTGGTGTTTGCCTGCGTAGGCATCTCATATCTAGTGCGAGACGACAGAAGAGACGAAAAGCCATCTACATCAGTAGTGATAGTCTGTTCAGGAGGTCACAGGTCGCCTTCGCCGCCTCCGACACCTGCACCATCACAGACAGAATTACCAACTGTACCGCCATCAGAACCGCCACCGCCAGTACCAACTCCGGTTTGCCAATCCGGCACAGTTCGGTCTGAGAACCCGCCCAACTTCGTCCTGCCTTATCTACACAATCAGGTAAGGCAGCGCGCCACTGTCTACGTCACCAGCTACAAGCCTTGCTGCTCAGGGGCAACATTGGAAGCCTGGTACCGCCAGCCGTCCGGATCTCAATTTATGCTGCTCAACAGGCAAGAGTATGGTAGCAATCTGACATTCACTCAGCAGTGGATCGTCAACTATGCCGAATTAGGCAATTATCTCTGGGTAGACCGCTTTGAATACCCCAACCTCTTCACCGGGCGCACACTCTATGAGTACAACTCTACCGGCAAGCTCATAATGATTCGTCGTCTCGACGATCGCCAGCGAATGCTTTGCCGGGTTACAATCGACCGCTGCCGTGGCGGAGAAATTTGCTCGGTGTATTTCGAGCGCTTCAACCTGTTTGGAGTAGCCTTAGAGCAACGCTACTTGCAATCTTTGGACGAAGCTCTCTCCATCGGTGATTTCTACCTGACAGCTCAGTTTGCTGGTCGCAACTAAGCTGGTCGATACGCAAGAAAGTCGATACGCAGGTCCGCTGGTATAACAACCAGCGGACCTCCCAATTTTGTGGGTCCAACTGGAATTTTCCAAAAGTCCGTTTGCTAATTCATACAGTATGATGTGTTGTAGTTGCGCCAATCCAAACAAAAACAGTCAGTTTTTTCTGCGCGAAAATAAATCCTTGCAACAGAAAAGGCTCACACAGTACTCTCAACACAGCTTTCGTGGTTCAATTGCTCGTTGGGCACAGTTCAACATGCCAAGAGAATCCCTTTCCTGCCTCCCTTTGCAATGCAAATATTTCAGAAACAGATCGCCTGTGACAAAAGCAATCTTGTCACGAAAAAAAACCGCCTGACTGCTACCCGCAATGCAGCTGCCATCTTTGCTCTCAGCTTATGCCTGACCTGCCTGGCTGGCTGTAAGAGCCCTGAACAAAAAAGGCTGGAGCGTCAAACACATCTTGAAAAGTTTTGCACAAGCGTTGTTCAGCATTTACTGGATCGCAATCCAGACACGATTCGGGCCTCTATAACTCACTTGCAGCGAGAAGAGCTTCCTGACCCTGTTTTTGACAAGCTGCAAGAGCAGGGTCTACTACCCAAGACAGAGCTGGGTATCTTGAGAATTATTGACAGGGCACAAGAGATACACTCAAGCAATGAAGTGCAAGTGAAAACGGTAAAGCCGATTGGTCCGATCGAAAAAGACCTGGTGCCGTTTACTGTCTCAGGTGTAGAAATAAACAAGACTCAAGGAAAACCTGATGAAAGCAGCCCATTCTCTTGCACTATCACCTGCAAGATGAACGACGAAACAGGTGACTATCCACAGGCAATCCAGATTACCGGACTGTCACAGCAAGTCAAACCAGCCACCAAGACTGATAGCAAAGAGCAACACAGCAAGAAGCGGCATCATAAATAACTAGTCATCACAGTCTAATCCTGCTAGGCAGAACAATCGACTCCACAATTGTCAGGTAGTTCGTTGGCAACCGGTTTATCATGTATCTTGCTTGCCAGAGCTGCCAACAGCTGGAAACCATGTTAGACAGTGTCTGTAAGAGAATACTGGCACTGAAATTTTTCTACTTATACTATATTGCTGACTAATTCAACCGAGAGAGAAAGGCACTAAGACAGACGTCTTAGTGCCTTGGGGATAGCCAATCTGAGCACAGCTCATAATTGGCTATCCCCCCATCTGTTGAACCAGCTCCACTGAGCGGTGAAACTCTTCTTCAGCCAGCGGAGAGGCGAAGATGTCGGACATCCGGAGAATGGTCAGACCCTCGTAGCAACCGCTGGAGAGAACCTTCCGTATCCGCTCCCAGGCAGCATGCAGGTTGCAGTCAGCCTGCGGCGAGCCGTCAGTCTTGAGAGCCAGAGCATTTTCACCCTTCACAGGGATGCCACGCTTCTTAGCTGCTGCACCAATCCACTGCACAAGAGAAGCTGCCTTCGACGCGACCACCGGTCCGCCGTCTCCATCAGCCATCTCCAGGCAGGTATAGTGAAGAACGACCCTCGAGACATCGTTCTGGAGCTCGGAGAAGAGATCCAAAATCGGACCGTAGCCGTGAGCTTGGTCATCGCTGTTCCAGTTGCAAGCATCACTGGTTCGGATGAGTCCAGAGGCAAGCTCTGCCAGCCGGGACGAACCCACGAGCCAGTGGACGCCAGGAATCTTGGCACCGATGTCGATACCGCAAAAGGGAGCACCAGTTGCAGCAAACACATCGATGGCGGTACGCATCAGCATACGCGCATGCTCAATTGCCAGTCCGGCATACCAGTCGAAGAAGTCGCGACCATACACTGTGAACAGGTGGTCGCCCCGGGCAAAGAAAGCCACCGGATCAGCAGGTGGGAAGATCTCCACCCAGACAGGAAGTCCCCATGCAGCCAGGCAATTGTCCCGGCTTCCATAACGACGTTCAACGAACAGGCGGAAGGATGCGATGTCGAGAGGCCCGTAGCACTGCAGCGCGCCCCGGGTCGGATAGTCTGTCTTTGCGTTGCCAGGGTTGTACGAGGGGAAGCCCAGCTCTCCGTTGCGACCCAAGCTGATGTTGATCTCAGCCATACTGTCCTTAAAATCAGCGAAGAAAGCCTGGAACTCCTCCATTCGTTCTTTGTACAGACAAAGGACCATCGGAGTAGCCGAATATGGGACATACTCTTCAGAGACCTGTCCGTACTCAGAAACGAAGCGGGCGTAGGACGGGAGAGTCTTCCAGACGCGCTCGGGAACAGGAATGTTGACTGTATCGCCAACACCCCCACCGCAGGCGTGGAAGCAGATGATTGGAGCCAGCTTCAGACCGGCATTAATGACTTCCTGGAACAAAGGTACATAGTGCGTCAGAGGAACATCCCACCAGACGTCCATCGAAACGGCATAAGCACCAGCTTTTTTCGCCAGCACCAGCTTATCGTGGAAGTCCTGACGTTGCCTCTTGGAGCGGCTGCTGTTGGGATTGGAAATTTCACCGACAAGCAGCGGGGCCATCACGTTCATCGTGATACTCATAGGAGACTCCCTTCTGCTCGCCTACGTCGCGGCGAACATCGGTTTGCGATTTCTTGCCGCGAAGCCGGCAGAGCGAATTGGGTCACAGCCAGGCTCTTAGCCAGGCGCGATGTTAGACTTTATGTGAAGTAGTCGAGAAGCAAACAGGCTGAAAAGCCCCAATACAAGCTCATTGCTCGTTTTCATGGGCTGCAAATTGGAAGGACTTACTAACTGGTTGAAGACTTCTCGGCTACAAAAAAGAAATATGATTGCTTAAATAATCGTTGAAAGCAGGGAAACTACGCAACCATCAAGAGAACAGCTTCTTTCTTCCTGTTAATCAGCGCAAATGCTGTACTGTCTATGACTACAGTTAGATCAAGCACGCATTTTTGGGGCGTATCATCTGTTTTCGAGAAGAAATTAGCGTGTAACGAAGTTATCGCAGTTGTTACAAAAACCCCTTACCCCAGGACCTTCTTGCCTTTACAGCCTTTTTGAACTTAAAAACATAACAAGATGCAGTAGCAGCCTCACTTCTATCCTCTACAATCTCTTGCAGGACTGCCTTGAACATATCAGTTCAAACTAATCTTGTTTCGCAAAGTGGGAAACAACTTCTTCTCGCTCCAACCAATGTCATTGAAAGGATTGCCGGGTGCTATCGTCAACTCTTCAGGTCTGTCTGCGGTGGCAACTACGAAGCAGATGGGATTTTCACCACTCGACCACAAAAAATTAGACGCCTATTATTTACACACAACAAGTACTTTCATGCAAAGTCGATTTAATCAGACCTCATTGCCTCTCGGTCCAAAAGGCAGGTTATTTTATGCCACGGAACAGCTCTACTCCCAAATTGGCATATGGCAGACAGCCATCCTTATCGCAAACAACCCAGTGCGTTGGTGATGTTTGCTCTATTGATCCTGCCTTTATTGCCTGTTTGAAAGCTGCTGGAAAGAAAGAATGTTCTACCAAACAGCCTTTAGAAGCAGAAACAGTTGACTAGCAACCTGGTCGCACCTGCTAGCCGCTTAACAGCTGATTCAACTGTGATACCTTCAGGGGGATGAGCTGACTTTTCACGTTGTTCTTCGCCTGTAATTAAAAGTCTCACTGTGTGTTATAGTATTTAGAGCCAAAAAAAGAGAAGCCCGCAAGCAGCCTGTTCAGCTGAGCTCCTGGTGGTGCTCAAGCTGAAACTGGCTTATCGCAGGCTTTATTGTCACTCTGAAGTTGAGCCAAGTTGTGGCAGACAGCAGGCAGAACGAGATTTACCTGCTGTCGCCAGTTGTTCACTTATTCTTCCTGCGCTTGCGAGCAGCAGGAGCGGTTGGTGTGTCAGGTGCAAGGTTGGGCAGCTGGCTGTCAGTCTTCTTAATGGAAGGCGGCAGCTTACCACCGGTCTTCTGTTGCTGCATGCACAGTCTCGCCATCTGCATGGCAGCATCATTGACCAGCACAGCCACGTCACTAGGGTTGATGGCACCCTCAGCAATCAAGCGGTAAAAGCAGATGGAAGCCGCTGCTGCAACATAGATACCGTAGACGTCACCAATGTCTCCGGGCAACTCCAGCTTCACCTTGCAGCCGGCATGCCGCTGTCTGATGAACTGGACGAGAGTCTCCACCAGCACATCCACCTTAGCTTGCCTCTTGCGCGTCCAGGCAATGCGGTCGTGGTGGCTTTTGCCCTTGAGTGCATTGAACGGAGTCTTGAGAAGAGCTTCAACAACCACCGGAGCCAGCTGTTCAAGGTCGGACGTGCGGATCTGGATAGGTGGCCTCTTTCCGTTAATGTCCTCCCATATGATGAACTCCGGACAGCTGAAGTTGATTGCCCTGTCAGCCATCTCGCGAATCGCTCTGGCTTCGTCGCCAAAGCCGAGGAGCTCGAGAGCAGAGGTAATGATGAACATGCGGACGTAGTCGACCGGATGCTCTTCGAACCAGAGCTCATTCTTCTTGTTGATCTCGAAGGTGGAGCTGGTGCGCAGCCGATCTTTGGTCGCTATCACACCGTCCTTCTTGCAGTTGTACGCCACGAATGTGTTTAACATACACAGCGCATACGCCCAGCCGCACATCTCAATCCCGCCAACAAGGTCTGCCGAGATCTCTTCCAGGTTGTCGAGGTAGATCTTGGCAATCAGGTCGATCAGGTTCAAGGTGGTTTTGCCAAGCACTATCTTGTCGGCCGAAAGCTTCACCCGACCACTCTTGTGTGCAGCAAGAATTGCCATGTGCTCCGCATTGACCTCCTCGTCAGCCAGACCAGGAATATCCGGACGGATGTCGTGGTAGAGCTCGTGAGGGTTTACTGCAATGACGAGCATGTTGCTCCCAAGCTCGTCTGCAGGGATGAGAAGCAGGTGGACACCAAGCGGACCACTCGGACCTCTCACGCCAGGGATAGTGGCCAGTCCACCTTCACCAGCATAAGCCAGGAAGATGTTGCCAACAGTAAAGTCAATTGTGTCGACTACTTCCCCTTCAGGTACAGCATCGCCTGCAATGTTGCCAGTCAAGAAGAGGTTGAAGGCTTCAGCATCGGTGTAGATGATGACCTTGAGAGGCTCGTAGTCAGGATCTTCAAGCTGTTCAAAGGCCAGCACATAACGGTCAAGCACGTACAGCGCCTGAGACAACTCCTCCTGCTGATCGAGTGCCTGCACACTAGCAGCACGAAGATCAGCCTCAGAGGCATCCGGGTACTGTATGTGCAGCACCACGTAAACCTTAGGAAGCTTGTCTTCGTAGAACTCGCTCAGCTTTGAGACGTGATGCTCGAGGTTGTCTATGGCAACTCTGTAAAGCGGGTAGGCCTTTCGAGCACGCCGGAGAGTGTTGCGATGGGCGTTGAACTTCTTTGCTACAGCAGCGCGCCATTTTTCCTTCTCGAAGCGCTGCCGCATGACTTCAGATGCCACAAGCTGGGCATTAGAATCAGCCCTCAGCGGTGGACTGCTTGTGGTCGCAACCGGTGGGGTTGGCGAATCGAACCCTTTAGAACAGTAGTCGTCAGAACCTTTCAGTGCTTTGACAACCATGCCCTCTGCGTGTCTCCGCCGCTCCATCTTGGCTGAAGAGTTGCAGCTACAGTCCGCGCTGCCTTCAGGCACTCCTACCCTGCCCTCGGCAATCATTGTACTGATGTCTTGCAGCACCTTCTCTTCCGACGGGAACTCGAAGAATTCGCGTCCTCTCCCGCGCATGTCGATGATGTGACGTCTGCACCAGGGCGGCATGCACGTATTGATCTGACCAACATCCTCTTCATCATCAACTTCAGTCTTCCCTTTGATGATGACACGCCCCCGGCAAGGCCTGTCATTGCTGACTCCTTCACTGCGTCCGGCTTGCCTGGGTTTCATCTTCAAAATCAGCGCTCTCATGACGAGCTCCTTTCGATTTCAGGCGAAAGACAACCCGGCAGTCTGCCGAGCTATTTTTGCCTGTGTTTGAAACGTTTGGAGATAGGCAACTGCCAAGTCGGGAGCCTCACGATGCCAACTCAGTGACATCTAAAGACGGCTCTCCTACCAGAGAAAATTGAGCCCCGACTCAGTTGCAGCACTGTATAAGAAGTCTTGACTATCCAGGCACAGCTCTGGACCTGTCAGCTACAGTCGATATTTTCATACACATCTAATTGCTTGCCAGAGCAGGCTCAGCTTATACATATACTTCTTCTTAGCCACTCTATTGGCATTGGCAAGGTTGCTGATTTACTGATTGCTGTGCTTTTGAAGTTCTTTTGTTGTTCCAATAAGAGATATGTATGAAATTACGGATAAACCCTATACGATCCAATTACTGCTTAGCAAGAAGCTGAAATTCTTTTGATATGAAGTACAGGATTACGCTAGGTGCACACACTGTAAGCAGAAAAGCACAAAAAGTAGCTGCAAACAAAAAAGCAGCCCTTCTGCCTCTCTTTCTTATGCTGTCAAGATTTAACAACTGTCTAAAGCAGTGAAGAGCAAAGTAAATAAGCAGCTCTTAATCGGTTTACTATTGCTATTACAAGCTCATCAGCTCTACTTTTTCTTGTATTAAATAGCTATCTGTCTCTCGAGATTCCACATCTGCAGAAAAGTGCACCCACCTAAAATATAAACATTGCAGATGACCAACTGGTGCTGTCTATGTTTGTTCGCTACTGGCACATCTGCTCCTTTAATTGCCAATCTCTTAACAACAGAACCCCATGTATCACCATTTCTGGCGAACGCACCATGTAGCATCTCTTTTCTAGCAGCATATCTTTCTGCATACGCATCTTCACCTATGGCGTCACTGCACGATGCTTAACTGAAGGTAGGTTAGAGCGATGAGTACAAACGATCCTGATCTCATCAATCCGGCACCAGCACAGATGAGCAGCGATGAAGCATCTGTCAGGTTGCGTCTCCTAGAGACACAGCTTGAAGATGCCGAACTCAGACTGGAGAAGTCCAAGCGCGACGACGAGCGCGCTGAAGAGGAGGCTAAACTGAGACTTCGCCAGCTCCAGCTTCAGACAGAAAGAGCCGAGATCGAGCTTTCAAACCTGAAGCGCGAAAGCGCCAAGTCAAATGCTGAGGCCCAGGAGGCTCGAAATTACATCTTTTCGGAAACAGTCTCTGATCTGACGATCAAAGCTGCCATCTCCGATCTTGGCAAGCTCTCCCGCCGATTTCCTGGGCAACCGCTCACAATCATTCTCACCTCGCCCGGCGGTTCAGTCAGGCATGGCTTTGCCCTCTATGACTATCTGCGCTACATGAGTAAGCAAGGTCATGAGATCACAGTCATTGTTCTCGGCATGGCTGCCTCTATGGGTGGGATTCTTCTGCAAGCTGGCGACAAGCGCATTATCGGGCAGGAGTCAGAAGTGCTCATCCACGAGGTCTCAGCCGGAACAGCAGGCAACATCACTCATATGCAGGAGAGCGTCGATACTTTTGCTCGACTCTGGAACAAGCTTGCTCACATACTCGCTCGCCGCGCCAAGGCTACAGGCAAGAAGAACACTATGACTGTCCCTCAGATTAAGAAGAAGTCCAAGAATTTCGACTGGTGGCTGGACGCCGATGAAGCAGTCAAGCTTGGTTTCGCCGACAGTATCCTTTAGAGCTCAGATCTGAGCCATTCTAAATACATTTAGGCACAGTGTCCATCCTGGCGAAACGTAGTATGAAGGTAGTCTGCGTTTCTCCAGGAGGGGATGTCCAGGGCGTCGTTGATCTTTTGTGACATGCCCTGACCACCCCCATCTTAGCAAGTGCAAAAAGCGACCTCTTCTGGTCGCTTTTTGCACTTTTTGGCCTTTTTTTGCTTGCAAGCA
>CAILLX010000131.1 GCA_903835185.1 uncultured bacterium
CTCTTAGATCCAGACGATGATTTACTCATGGTGACCTCCTTGTCACAGATTTGTACCTTTGCAAGATCAAACCTACCCAGGCTTAATCCGCTTGGTCAGGGGGTCACCAACTAAATCAACGACAAAAGGGACAAGCTCCCGCGTTATTTCTTGTTTTTAAACCAACTATACTGCGTAGGGTTGCGTTGTACTTTATGCCTGGAAGTGGCTTGTCATCATGGTCTTTTAGCTATTTCATAATTGAACTCTTCTGCCAGCCATTCGTCGAGATCTGCAGCAAGAAGAGGGAGATCGTCAGGATCAATAAGCTCTCTGAGCAATGCTGCAAAAACGATACGTGTACGTGGGTTGTAAATCTCCATTCCGGCTGTCTCACGCAGGTTTGCGTCTTCGCCAGCGACCAGTTTTGTTAGAAGTAACGACTGCCTGTTTTGTACGCCGCGCACGCTTATATGGCGGCGAGCAGCAATGGCTCGGTCAGTTAATCCTGCGACAATGTCTAACAAAGTCTCGTACTCGAGGTCTGTCAGTGATTGATCCTTGCATTGCAGACGTGCCTGCACGCCACGTACAAGTGGATCAATGTACGGATTGTTATGCAGCAAAACCGAAGTTATGGCATAAATGAGCTTCTCATCGCTTTCGCTCTTTAAGGCATAGCCGTGGATAGCTTCGTCAGGGACAATCTTGCCAATCTCCCGCACATAAGCTTCACGATGAAACTGCGACCAGAAGAGAATTTTGGTAGTCTGGCTCTCCTGCCAGATCTGTTGAGCTGCTTTTATTCCGCTCATCTCAGGCATGGAGATGTCCATGATAATGAGCTCCGGTCTGACAGATCTAAATATCTTCAGCCCTTCACTGCCGTTTGCTGCTTCAAGCACTTCTGGTGCATCATCAATACTCTCCTTAATGAGGCGAGCTACGTGCTGGCGCAGTGCTGCTAAGTCTTCCACTATTAGAACTTTCGACATTTTCCCGTCCTGTAAGGTTTATGCGAATCTCGACTGTTGTCCCCTTATTGTTGACACCTGGATGCCAGGCAATTGTAGCGCCAATTAAATCAGCCCTCTGGCGCATGTATCTGACTCCTCTGGAACTTCCTCTTGGCTGGTCTGGGGCGAAGCCGCAGCCGTCGTCAGTTATTGTGATGACTATCTGATTGCACTCGCTGCCGATTGATGCTCGCACCATAGCTGCGTCGGCATGCTTGCCTATGTTTGTGACTGACTCTTGCACCATCCGGTACAGGAGAGACTGCTCGACAATTGAAAGACTGTCCAGATCTTGAGCAGACGCTGTGCTTTTTAAGCGTACTTTAAATCCATATCGTTGACCGCCGCGCCTTATGCAATCCTCCACAGCTGCGAGCAATCCCAGATGTTCCAGAGCCGACGGACAGAGACTGTCCATTACTTCACGAATTTCATCCATAGCTTGATTGATTAGAGAGACGATTGGCTCCACAAGGGTCGGATCAGGTGCTGTAAGGTACGAATCAAGCTTCTGTCTGGCTGCTTTTAAATCGTTCAAAACTTGATCGTGCAGATCGGCAGCCAGCATTCGCCTGTCCACTTCATCCTGTTTGACCAGAAGCAACTTTGCCTCTTGCAGCTCCTTGTTGCGTAGCAGAAGCTCGTAGTACTGGGACTCCTGCTTTTGTTGTTTCTGGTGACTAAGTCTCAGCCCGTAACCGGCAAGAGATCCCAGCAAAATTGCCGCAAAGCATCCAAGCAAATGGAGCTGAATGTGCCAGAGTTGCCAGAGCCCGACTGAAGACAGGAGGGAGAGAACAAACAGTTGTAATAGCACAATCAGCCGAGCAACTGCTGCCAGCCGATAACCTGACCAGGTGGCGGCAACAGCAAATAAACAGATGGAAACTGCTTGTGTCACCACTGCTGCGCTTGTTGTGCTTGAGTGGATCAATGGGTTCCACTCAGGCGGCCTGTTTTGAAACAGGCACAGTAATCTTGTCAATGTTTCATGATTGAGCCATTCCATTGGCTGCTCGACAACCCGGGCTACCAAGGCAACCAGGAGTCCCAGGATGAGCGCTTGCAGCCGATATTTTTGTTTTGATAAAAGCTGAGGCATAAACGACATTCTTGATAACCCGATTGCTACCCGACCTGTTTGATCTTGTTCTTACCCGCTCAGGGACTAAATCAAATTTTGCCTACTGCACTATCGATGCAGCACAGCAGCTCTTTCCTTCATCTGAAGCCTCACCAATTGGAATGATATAGCAAAGATCATAAGCATTGGACCTGTCCAGAATTGCAAACTGGACCGGACTGGTCGCTTTTGATCCTTGCTTGTCAGTGATGTTAAGATGTTCGCCATGTCTAAAGTTATAGTTTTGCCTGATCATATTGCCAGTCAGATTGCTGCTGGCGAAGTTGTTGAGCGTCCCTCTTCTGTTGTCAAAGAGTTGGTTGAAAATTCGCTCGATGCTGGCGCTACTCAGATTGAAATATCAGTAGGGGCAGATTGTTGTGATATCCGCATTGCCGACAACGGTTGTGGAATGGCACCTGAAGATGCTGTGCTTGCTTTCCACCGCCATGCTACTTCAAAACTGTCCTCAGCAGATGACCTCTGGACGCTGCGCACAATGGGGTTTCGTGGAGAAGCTCTGCCGAGCATTGCTTCTGTAGCAAAAACAACCTGTTTGACGCGCACTGCTGAACTCTCGACAGGCACTAAAGTGGAAGCAGCGGAAGGCAAAGTTTCGACAGTGGAGACAGGTTGTGCTCCAGGGACTGTAATAGAAGTAACTGACCTTTTTTACAACGTCCCGGCCAGACTCAAATTTCTCAAAAAGCCAGCAACAGAGTTTGCCCATATACATGAGGTTGTTCAGGCTCTGTCTATAGCTTTTCCTAAAGTTGTTTTCCAGCTGCTCAATCAAGGTGACGTAGTCTTTAAGACATCCGGTTCTGGCAAACTAGCTCAGGCTATGACAGAGTCAGGTTTTATTAGCGGCTCAGAAGATCTCTGCCAGATTACTTTTGCCGAACTAACTCAAGGCATGGCTATTTACGGCTATGTAGCAGGGCCAACACACTTTCGTGCCGATCGCAAATGTATTCTCTCCATAGTGAATAACCGCCCGGTGCGCTGCCATCTCACGTATAAAGCACTTGATTACGCTTTCCAGGATCTCATCCCTCGTGGCAGACATCCGCTGGCTGTGCTGACTATGACACTTGATCCGGCTCAGGTGGATATTAATGTTCACCCGACTAAAAAAGAGATTAAGTACACCAATAGCAACGACGTTTATCTGGCGCTGCAAAGAGCTGTCACCAGCGCAATCAGGCAGCAGGCTGCCGAGGAGTCGAGCTGGCAGGCTGCGCCTGTAAGTGATGCCGGCAGAGAGCAGGTTGTTGAATCGATTGCTTATAGATCAGGCACCGAGGGTGGTGCAGATCTCGATACTCCTGTGGTTCGGGAAGCTCCACATGCAAACGTTTCGGCTGGGCATCAGCGTCCTGACGGAGCTGCCAGCGAACAGCTCAAGTTTGGTGAACGTCTTGCACCGTCGCCATCACCGACGATATCACGATCTGTTAGTATTAGCGGTATTTTACCTGCTCGCCCGCGGTTGGGTGGAGGTATTCCGTCCGATTGGCGGCTGCTTGGTTATTTGAACAACACATATATTCTTCTCGAAACGAATGAAGGGCTGGAGATAATCGAACAGCATATAGCTCACGAACGAGTTTTATATGAACGTATTCTTGCCTCTCAAGAGACAGCCGGACGGCTAAGCGATGCTTCGCAACGCCTGGTCATATCTGTGCCGCTAAACCTGACTGTCGAGCAGCGGTCCACTGTGGAGAACAATATCGATAAATTGCGTACTGTCGGATTTGAGTTTGAGTTTGCTGGCGAGTCACATGTGCTTTGCACTCAGGTGCCGCTCGAGCTGGCACACAAAGATTATGCTGGTGCAGTGCAGAACATAGTGGAAAGTCTCACTATTACCGGTGCTGCTGAACTTGAACTGGAAGCCAGCAAGTCTGTAGCCTGCCAGGCAGCAATCAAAAATGGTATGGCGCTGACCGATGGGGATATGATCCAGCTGCTTTCCAGTTGGGTGAAGACTCCGCGCAAAGACACCTGTCCGCACGGACGGCCGGTGAGGATTAAGCTGACAATGGAGAAATTATTCCAGATGTTTCATCCAGCGTAATCTGGATGTTTCCCGATTGTCTCTACAAATAACTTGATGTTGTTATTTCCCCTTATTGGGCTGCGCCGGTACTCCGGTGATAGGAGTTTTACATAGAGGCATACCTGCTGAAGGCTTAACAGGCATTGGCATCGGCATTATCATAGGTCTTGGATTGGCGAGAGAAGCTTTCATAGAGGCGATTAGCTTCTGGCGCTGTTGTGGTGTGAGAATTCTGCGCAGTTCATAGACAAGTTTGACATGCCTGATCGAGTAATCGCTGTTGATCTTGTTGAGTTGTTCCTGAATGGCTAACAGGCGATTTTCTTCCACTTCGGGCATCAAGGAGAGCTGGCGCATCTGCTGTTCATATTTGTCGTGCTCAAGACCTTTCTTTGCTTGCCAGTCCTTGAATTGCTGAAATGTTTGCTTGAGCTTTAGCTCCTGATCCTTGTTTATCCCGCACTGTTTGTACTGATCAAGAGGATCCATCTGTCTTTGCATCGACAGCCTGGGCTGCACAGGTCCTGTTTTACTGCTTTGAGCTAGCGACGGCTGGGCAAGAATGCCGGTCAAACAGTTGGCAACCAAAATAGCTTTCAGTGATAGAGATAGATCAAATCTTTGTTGCATGGTTTTATTGAACAACAACGCTCTTTGTGTACTCAAAAAGAGTTGCTCGTTTCCTCCGTGTTTTGGATATGGCAAGTCGTTGAAAGGACTGACACTAGCAGTTAGTATAGTCTGGATTTGCCAAGACTGTACCAAGGAAGGATAGTAGTTGACTCTACTTATTGGTGGTCCACCAGTCGCCAGGCGTCTGTTGGATGACTGCTGCAGCTTTCTTGACGAAGTATTGGATATTGATGTTCATATCCAATACTTGTTGATTTGTGGGGTGTGGTACTATAAAACCAAGTAGCAATATTTCATAAAAACAAACAGCGGAAGAAAGCCTGTTTCCAGGACCCCTTCCGCTGTTCTGCGCTATCAACTCAGTTCCTTTCGACTCATCAGTCGGCGGCGCCACCTGCCTGCAGGAGTGAGATCGGCGAGGATCGAACTGAGCGTTGTCACCATGAGATTGATTTGTGTCTCTGTGATGATTAGCGGCGGTTCGATTCTAATTGTTTTGTCTGCGTTCATAGTTGCTGCAACAAGGACACCCCTGTGAAACAGCTCCTCTTGAACAGCTTCGCGTAGATGTTTGGACGTGAATTCAACTCCAATAAGCAGACCGCGGCCGCGAACATCTGCCAGGTGTCCCGGATATTCCTTGGTCAGCTGTTTTAATTGCTGCATGAAATAGCTGCCCATGAGAGCTGCTCGAGCAGGCAGGTGCTCTTCGGCAAGCACTTCCAGGAATGCTGACGCAGCTGTGCAGGCTATTGGGTTGCCACCAAATGTGGAGTTGTGGATTGTCGGATTGTGCTCGAACACTTTCCAGATCTTGGGCGTAGACATGAAACAGCCGATCGGCACCACCCCGCCTGAAAGTGCTTTGGCCAGACAGATGATGTCTGGAGCAATATGCTCATGTTCGCAGGCAAACATACGCCCGGTGCGGCCACACCCTGTTTGCACCTCATCGAGTATGAGCAAGACGTGCTTCTTACTGGTGATCTGGCGCACTTTGCGCAGGTAGCCTAGTGGTGGCACATTGATGCCGCCTTCGCCCTGGATAGGCTCGAGGATGACTGCAGCAGTGTCGTCGTTGATTGCTGCTTCAATGGCTGAAGAATCACCGAAAGGCACATGTACGAATCCTGGCAGCAACGGCTCGAAAGGTTTGCGAAAAACCTCGCGCCCGGTGGCTGACAGAGCGCCCATGGAGACTCCGTGATAGGCGTTTACTGTGGCAATAATGCCGCTCTTGCCTGTGTACAGACGGGCTAGTTTGATGGCCCCTTCGACTGCCTCAGAGCCGCTGTTGCAGAAGAATGAGTATCTCAAACGGCCTGGCGCCAGTGAGGCTAGCTGGCGGGCAAGATGAGCTGCCCACGGGTTTAGGAGGTCTTGGCTGTGAAGGCAGACCTGGTCGAGTTGTGCTTTGACTGCAGCTATGATTTTGGGATGCCTGTGCCCGGCGTTGAAGATGCCGTATCCGCCGAGACAGTCAAGGTATCGCTGCCCTCTATTGTCGTAAGTCCAGACACCTTCGTCGCGAAACTCGACTACGCCTTCAGCTCCGCACAGCTTGTGAGCATAGGCATGGTTGAGATAGTGAATTGAATTCTCCAGAGCTTGGTCAGCAATCTGCTGGTAGTGGTCCGTCCCGCGTTCGGCTACCGGCAGAGGCTGCCTCTGTTTTAGCTTGTGTTTCATTGGAGAGCCCCTTTCCTTCTTAAGAAACAGGAAGGTAGATGAGTAACTGGTTGCGCCAGCTTGCTGCTGTCCACTGTTTGCACTAATTGTGTTGCTGCGGGCGACTGAAGCAGCGAGCTGTGAACACGTGTGTTTACGACTTGCTGCTCCGGCAACTTGTGCGGCTGTGTCCGGCAGGCGATCAAGAGGTTTATGAACTGTGCTTGTAGAGCTTGTCGGGCTCCACTAGTACAGCGTTTTTGCCAATTCGCGCATCTGTTCTGCCAGAGTGTGCAGACCGTACACAGTTTCGTAAAAGCTAGCCACGCTCTCAAGCAGGAAGGCTACATACAATCTGGTCTGTATGATCCAGCAGGACTGCATAGTGAGCACAAGATTTTGCCAGTACAGCAGGATGCACTGGCAGTCAGGTTCGTCTGGGTTGTTCTTGTGTGGAACCGCATACGACCCTTCTGCAAATTCCACGACATCTACGTTGGGGTCGTCGTCAGAGCCCTTTGTTTTGGATTCGTCGATTAGATAGGCTTCACTGAGTGTCAAACCGATGGCACCCAGCGCGTTTTCCATTTCTGACTGTTCCATTGTTCACCCTCTTTTTTGACTTGTGTAAAAAGGCAAGGCCGATCAGTCAGAACGGCGTATACAACCACTACTGTCCACGCAATGCAGTTGGGCAGGGAAACTCGAATTGTATGTGGTGACTGTCAGTAAGTGTTAAGGCAGAGAAACTACTCTTGCATGGACATTGTATGAAGAAATATATACACACTTTCTAACGACGGCGTACTAAGTTGCAATAGCTATTAATCAAAGTGAGCGATTGCTAATGCTGTGTTCTGGCTATATAGCAACGTTAGGAGATTTTTTTATCTCGGCAGTGCTACGCCCCTTGAGCTTTCTGGCAACAGTTTTTATCGTCCGTAAAAACTCTGCTCTGATTCTTTGTAATCAGCGCAGATAGCGCTAGCCTGTGTGATAGTGTAATAGCAGAATCAGAAATAAAAACGCCGCAAGTTGTCAATAAACCTCAACGATTGAAGCTAAGCAAAGCTGGCTAGTCATTGGTTGCACTCCGCACTCAATGGAGGATAGGCAATGAAGAAGGTTCTTGATCTCACAAAAAGGATGTTCCGGGTAAGTCCAAGCGCAGTTCCCCACCCTGACAGCATATCGGCAAATGCTGTCAGGGTGTTGGTGGACAATGCAATTGTTGCTGCCAGTCTGATTGAGAAAGACGATCAACTATCTTGACGGTTATAGCAGGAGCAGGGTAAGATTATCTTAGCTTAGTATCGTTTAATCTGGGGTACCGAAGGACAGTACGACAAACTCAATTGGAAACAGTCCAGGTCGGCAAACACCTTACTAGACATCAGGTCGGCAACAGGAATCCTAAAGCCGTTAAGTACATTGGGTTGGTCCAATGCATGAAGCTAGGGGGTACGCAACATGAAGACGTATGATTTTGAACTTCCGTGCAGAAAGAGACAGCTCAGCGGGAGTCCACGCAGCATGCTGGGTAATATGCTCGCGTTTGTTGCTGCCGGTGTGATATTGCTCCTATTAATCGGCTTCTTTATCTTGAACTATACACAGCTGTTCCAATCCAATTTGGAGGCTAAAACTGCTTCGGAGGCAGCAGCGCTTGCCTATGCTAAGGATATGGCGCGCGTCGTGTTCACAAATCCGGTCGACGGTTCTCAGATTGCCCTTGTTGATCAGCCAAACACAGCATTGCTGACTGGAACAGCGTCGCTGTCAACCAAGCCAATCTTAGGTGTCAACACTCGTATGGGTGCTATGAGACTTGATGCAGTAATTGCATCAGTGCTTGGCAACGCAACAGTGGCGTATGCAGTGCAAAGTGACGCTGGACAGGTAGGGCTGGAGCTTCTGGCTTTCAAGCGGTTATTTACTAGCGGTGTAATGACAGCAGACCCGCCTGGATGGGTTGACATGAACAAAAACCCTGTCACACCCTACACAGATGCTGTAAACGCTTACAAGGACAATCTTCGTAAAAAGGGGATGGCTACAAGTTTATCGCGCTTGGAAGTCCAGTTCGGCTATGCAAAACCCAACAAATTAAGCACAAACATTCCAGTACCGCAACCAACAAAATTGGATGCTTGGTTGAATGGGGCTGGTAATTCAAATTTATCAACAGTTCAATTAAACGGAGTCACCTATTACAAGGCTTATACAGTTTTCGGCATAAATAATTTTGCTATGAATTCTGGAGATCTTGCCACTAGCGGGACAACTGTCAGTATTCCAGCTGGGGGAGGAGCTGTGTTTATGGCAATAGCAGATGCGCCGTCCATCATTGATACTGCCAACTTTATCCCCTGGACCGGTAAGCTTGGTGTTGTGCCCGCTGCTGGCGCGGTTGCCACCAATGCTGGTGACTATTTGCCACCTAGCATTGTTAACGTAAAAAGTTACGAAACAGCAACTAAGATTGAAAACACAGGGAGAGGAGCTGAACAGCAGCCAATTATTCAAACTGCTACAGCACAGGTGGGAGGGCCTTTGCAGCCGTTTGCAACCGGCGGGCTTTGTGTTGGTTTTTCTCAAGGGTTGCCGCAGCCTGACGCTGTCCTTAATAGGACTGCCGGCGGAATGTTTAACAACATAGTGACTATGATGAATTGGTCACAACCAAACACAAGCGACCTTGGAAATTTCGGTAATATCAAGGCTCCAGGATTTGGGTGGTATCACGATAAAGATAACATTTTAGGACACTGGTACGAGGCTATGGGTGGACCAGTTACTGCTAATAACAATGGATATAACATTACAGGAATACCATCTAACCTGGTCCATCTTCATACGTTCAAAGGACGTGGTGAACATGATGACCCAAGCATGGCTTTATCGTATTTAGTTTATGACTGGTTAAAGTCGATGGGTGTATATCCTAATGTTCAGTCTGTTTTTGCAGCTTTAACATTGGGTACCGGTGATGTAACTAACACAAACGTTCGCAGCGGCATGCGCAGACATGCAATGGCAGATATCTTCAATGCTGGTTATTACGGGAGCCAAAGGTACGACCAGACATCTAGTAATTGGGATTGGTCGCTTCCCGCCTATGCCCAGGATAGCGGGGTGACAGGAGGTAGTCAGGAAGTTTATAACGAAGCGATTCATGCTGTCTCCGGTGATGATGCCAGCGCTGCAGCCAGCCAGGTAAGGAACGCTGCCACGATGGCTCAAGATGCTAATGCTGGTGTACAGCAGTATACGGATCCAGATACAGGAGAAGAGCATAAGGTTGAAAAAGGCGCAACGGAAGATATGAGGGATCCGCGATCTATCATTATGCACAACCTTTCAAGTCTCGAAGATCCAAAAGGGCGTACCGGTTCAATGCGTGATAGAGACCAGATGGGAATCTCTTTTGGCGATACTGCTAACCACTCTGTAGTGGCACCAGCCAACGCAATCAGTATGAAGATCGATAAGGATGGGAAATACGTCACCGCCGATGGCAATTCTGTGATAGACGTCGATAACCTTCAAAAGGCTGAAAGTTATATGGGTGACTCAACGACGAAAACTATGAATGCTGCAAAGCAGGCTTTCGGCAATATTGCTTTTCCTACGATTAAGACTCAAATAGCCGATTTGCAGGCAAAATTAGATGATGCTACAACCAGACTAACCAATGCTGGTTATGGTGGATCTGGTACTAGTGGTACCACTGGTAGGGCCACCAGCACGAGGTTTAGCAGCGGCATGTATGGGGGTGGTTTTGGTGGTGGGGTTAGCCGTCCTAGCTTCCTAACACAACTTACAGCCATGAAGAACGCAATAGCCGATATGACAGCTTCAAATAGTATTCCTATTGCAAGAAGCAAGGATGCTGTTGCGGGTGCTCAAACATTGCAGATAGATGCAACTACAGTGCAAACAAATGCGAATGATATAGTGCGGACACTTGGTTATAACCCGAGTTTGACTAATGTTATAAATGAGCTGAAAGACATGAGTGCGGAGGCTGCAGGTGGCACTAAGTCGGATGGCACAACTTTAACAAAATCGGTTAAGTACTGGGCGCAGGTAAAAGTGCGCGCAGCTAACGTAGCTCGTAATGCTGATTATTCAAATAAGGTCTTGGTGGCAATATTGAAGAATCAGAAGCTGTTGTCTTCTATGGGACTTAAGGCTGTGAATCACCAGCATTTTATACTTGCCGGAGCTGATTTCTGGGCTATAGACAGTAATAAAGATACGGATGATTATTATGATCCTTTGGAAACAAATCCAATAATCCAGCAGATGGAAGACCTGACTAGCGATATGGATATGGGGCTAGATACTGCATACAATGGTCCTGCAATCACAAGGAAGTGGGATTGTGCTCTGATTGGTTCTGGAACATCTCAATTTCAGATATACAAGAAGGTTAATAGTGCAATTCAGAAGGGATTCCCGTCCGGAGGTGAGATAGGTTCGCTGATGCAACCGGCGTATGCTCAAGGGTTGGTGCAAGCTGGTGTCAGCAGAATGTTTATTTTCTCAATGGACACAACGCCGCTGCCCGATGGCTCTTATCCAATGCGAGCAGTCATCAGCCCGATAACTCCGTATGCTCAAACAGGTGTGCCGGAAGGTCAGTTCATTTATCAAAACACTTTGGGTTTACATGACAGCGCTGATAATGGTGGTGGAGGCGTCGATGACTTTTATTGGCTGGTTCAAGCCAGAGACCTCAATGCTGGGACTCAAGATGTCCTCAATTTAAATTCAGGCGGGAAGAAGCAATATCAGTACTTTGCTGCCGGCGGCGACCAGGGTTCGGATGCGACAGGCAATTTTGTAGCTGACCAGGGGTGGTGCCATAATTCGAGTTACATAGCCGGAAGTAGTGGTCAGTCGAGCGCACATTGTAAGCATGCGGCTGCAGAATTCCGTGTTAGCTGCCCAATTAAGGGTGCATGCGGCGAGAAGGTCCAAAAATTAGACCTCGACGGCTTAGTGGCGGAAGCAAAAGAGCCTGTTTGTCCACCACCACCGCCATGTGGTAGTTAGGCGATATTGATGTTTGCTATGGCTAAACACAAAGGCGGAGAAACTAAAGGTTAAGAGAGACACATGGGAAAAAAAGTCTGGGTTACAAATGCAGCAGCTGCTGCAGTATTAGGGATTGCCGGTTTCTTTGTTCTTTCTCAATTTTACGTATTTGCACCTGATGTGGGTCAACCGGGAGGGCCTGTCAAAGGGTTGAATGCGGAGCAGCTAAGACTTTTTTACAACACAAAAGAGGTCTTTAAGCATGATTTTACTGTTGAAGAAGGGCTGGGTCCAATTTATGACGCACGTAGTTGTTATGAATGTCACGGCAAATCTACCAGGTATGTGGGTGGTGAAGGAAGAGATACAACGAGTACCAGCGTCATTCGCATGGGCAATCGTATAGGACTGAAGTCTCGCAAACCTATACAAGAGGTTATAGACAACATTACTCAGGATGACTGGGACAGATTGTGGGAAGCCGGCGGGCCTATTATTGGACGAAAGTCAATTACAGCTGAGTTTCCTGAGAAATTTCCTATAGGCTGTGTAGCTGAGCTCACTATAGTGCCGCCAGGAACAGAGTTCATTGGCATAAGGCATGCTGGACCCTTGTTTGGGATGGGTTTGATTGAAGGAATTGCTAACGCTGATATTGCTCAAAATGTGTTTAAGGAGCTTTCCATCAATACAAAGCTTGTTGGACGTATTAACGGTCAGAGCGACCTCCTTCTTGACGGACCACGTGTTGGACGATTTGGAGCGAAATGTCAGTTTCCTAACCTTTTGCACTTCACCTCAGCGGCTTTTGAGGGTGAGATGGGAATAACTACCCACCTCACTCCTTTCGAGAGATTTAGCAATTCAGAAAGGCAATACCCGCCTTGCCTGTCCAGCGTTGTTCCGCCCGAGCCTAACGATGACGGAACCAACTTGATTAAGTTGACTTATTATCAAAGTCTTCTGGCACCACCGCCGCGTGGTCCAATAACCCAGCAGTCTCAACATGGCGAGAAGACTTTCGATAAGCTGCAATGTTCTGTTTGTCACACGCCGATAATGTATACTGCCCCGCTGGTAAAGGTGCCTCATCCAAATAGCCCAGCTCCCAGGCTTTGGTGGATGGAGGTAAAAGCTCTCGAAAATCAGCCGGTGAGAGCCTACTCTGACTTTCTTGTTCATCCAATGGGTCGGGAATTGGCTGATGGTCTTTCACAAAACGGAGCCAAGAGTGGAGAGTGGCGCACCACACCGTTATGGGGGCTGCATATGAGGAGATTTTATATGCACGACGGTAGAACTAAAGATCTTGGTGAAGCAATCACACTGCACGGAGGTCAGGCAGCAGAAGTAGCTGCCAACTACAAGAAACTGCCGCAACAGGACAAGGAAGATCTGCTTGCCTTTTTGAAATCACTCTAGGTGATCTCAGCTGACGATCAGCTATTATCTATAGCACTGACTGCGGTGCCGGCTTCTCAGTTCGTGTAATTGTGAACTCCTTGGACTTGTTCAATGTGATCTGGCTGGGAGTTGCTCCTGGGATGGAGGCTGGCAAGTGGACGATTATCTGGGTCGTCACTACGTAGGTGCCATCCCACTGCCCTCCTGTCACAGGATTTGGGGGTACCACACCACCGCTGTGATTAGGTCCTTGCGAACCGGTCTTAGTAGTAACAATTGTCGGTCCTTCAATATAGCCGCCTGATTGATAAACATGCTTCACAACTGCCTGAGCGCGCTGAAAAGCATCCGCAGGAATGGTTGTGCCGTTGAACGACGTGAAGGGTGCTGGAACACCGGCAGAAGCTGCACGAGCTGCATCGCGGCAGACATTTTCATTGATTGTATCAGCAATAATGCAGACTGCCAGATCAAAAACAAGAAGAAAAACTGGTACCAGGATCATCAATCCGGCAGCAAGTTCAGCTAATGATTGCCCCGACCTTACTCGGCAAATTGTTTTCATCTTTCCCACCCTAATCCACAACCTTGCCTGTCGCCCTTTCTTTTTGGAACACCCATTAAATATACTCTGCTCTGGCAAGTTTTTTTTCTACACACTTCGTAAACCGCACCATTAGCGCGTCTTCAAATGTGTGCAGTGATTGTAGTCATACTATATGGATGAATAAACCCAGGACAAGAAAATTATGACGGGTGCGGCTCAAAAGCTGCACCCGTCAATTCATTGGCAAGATCTCAACCTTGTTAATGCCTTTCCCGATAGGCAATGCAAGCTGTTTCAAAGGTGGTTGCCTGTATCAGCTGTAGCAGAACTGGTTGGGACATTGCCAGAGATTGTCAGCTCCTTACTTGTCTGTCTGGAAGGAGATCCAGGAGCTCGGTGAGATGTTGGATGCGAGGTACGTCCAGGAACTCCTTGTTTGGATTACCCAGTCGACAGACGTGCACCGCGTGCATGCCTGCATCGAGCGCGCCCTGGATATCTTCATCCTCGTTGTCTCCAACGACTAGAATCTCCTCTGGCTCTGCGCCCGTCAACTCGAGTACTCGTTTCCAGAAGTCCGGTTCAGGCTTTGCTGCTCCCACTTCGCAAGAGAGCACCATCACTGTCTTGCCATCTGGTGTCTGGAAGTGCCTGTGCAGCTTGCCGTTGTTGAAGAACACATGCTGCACGTCGAAACACCAGATATTGGAGACAATTCCTAACTGGTAACCCTTGCGTTTTAGCTTCCTGAGAACCAGCTCGACGTCGTTGAACATCGAAGACATCGAGCGTACTCGTTCCAACAACTGGTCGAACTCTGTTATTGTGCGATCGGTGATTGGTCTCGTGACTCCGAGCTCCCGTGCGATGGTGGTGAGGAATTCGCCGTGATCTGGGACGTTTGTGACATCGAGCAAACGCCGCAGTTTGGGATCTACAGCTGTTTTGCCCTGGGAGTTCCGGAACTGATGCCCCAACACTTTCTGAAGCTGTCGGACCTCGTCTTGGGTCCAGCATTTTCCAAGAGTGCCGAAGAAATCTAGCAAGACCCAAATGATCTTGTTTAAGTTGTGGCAATGACGCATGGCAGACTCCTTTCTAGTGCGCCGAGCACAGCAAGTTTGGGCTACACGAGTGCCAAGGCGGCGAGCTTGTCTTGCCGTCCAGGAAGGGGTGGTCATAGTGTTACAGTGTTGACTTACCTTGTTTGCAGATGTCTGGTAGGTGGAAAATATTCTTGCAGTTAAGGCTAATTGGCGGGACTGTTTGGTTGTCGGACTGGAGCTAGTGCATGGGACAGGCTGGCAAAACACAGCAGACAACCGTTTGATTGTCAAAAGAGATGTTGTGAGAAAGCGTTGATTGCTGTGAGTGGTTTGTCCTGATGGAATGTGATTGAAAATACAATGTGATAACAGCTTAAAGAAAATGGTCTTACTCAAGCAAGCTTGATAGGCAATTGACTTTAGGTAATAACATCTAGAGCCAAAATATAGAATGAACGGGTCAGAGGGGCTTTTAATCTACGGACAGAAAAGGTTTCTATGTTTTTTCTTGAAGCTTTATGGGGTGGTTTTCTAGACTTTGTTGGTCTTTTTGACTTAATAAGTCGACAGTAATTC
Organism: uncultured bacterium; assembly: GCA_903835185.1. Classification (GTDB taxonomy): domain Bacteria; phylum Cyanobacteriota; class Vampirovibrionia; order Obscuribacterales; family Obscuribacteraceae; genus CAILLX01. The sequence goes on from CAILLX010000131.1 coordinate 15,101, forward strand.
CACCACTGTTCCCCTTTGTCCAGAGCTAGCGCAGATAGCGCCACCAGCACAATCCGACCTTCCCAGGTGCTACATGCTTGACTGGCGTTTGCTTGTATGTAAGTGTGGGCTGCCAGCCAAGCTTGAGGATGGCGGGAAGCCCGCGTTCCAAGGTTCTGCAGGTACCGCGCGTTTAGCATGGTGGTCAAAGGACTGTGCTCCTTGGTTTTGCAAGTATCGTCAATCTTTTGGCAGAATTTCACAATGCCTTTCAGCAGTGATATTAAATATCACGTGAGCTCGCGCAATCAAAAAGAAACCATGACTAAGGCTATAGAAAACGATGCATGAAAAGCCCATAGGGCAAGCATGAGGACGTTTTCCGGCTGAATTGAACAGTCTCGAAGTTCTGCAAGGACCAGAGGTTGAAATGTCGTGAAAGCCACAGTAGACGCACACTCCACAAGTTATAGGCTTGGCTTCCTGGAAAAATGAATAACTTGCCTCTGATCGATCACTTCAGATAGCGTTAATCAATTATTTCTTGTTCGCATTGACACCCCACACAGTAACCACAAAGACCAGCCACAGTAACAGCCATGAACTAATTATTTTGCGAACAAGCAAAAGCAGAAACAGGCAGGTCTTCGACAATAAAGCAGCTACGCTCAGAAGCTGCCAGAACACTTCTGCCATGCCGTGAGACGACTTAGCGGCAAACAACTCAAAACAGTTCAGCTAAAAACGATTTCCAGTGGGATCGCTTGATGCTGAACATTTCTGTCTTTGCGCAAGCAAGGACGCAATTTGACGCTTGTGGCTTGAGATGCCGCAAAGCGAAGAGGAGGAAATGTCATGTTCAAGCCCAAGGATCAAACCACTCACGTCATTCGGTCCGAAGACGACGTTGTTCTGGCCGGACTCCCCCAGCCTGCTGTGCAGACCGGTATCATGAAGCTGCGTAAGGCGATTTCCTCAGTGGAGGTTGACCTGGATGCCAACGGATTCGTCCGTTGTGTCTCCACTGTACCCTCGAAGAGCTTCGGGCTCGCCTGTAATGCCTTTGCCGGGGATCCGATCAAGCACGCCAAGACTGTTCTCGCCAAGGGCACTCTGCTTGGCAGCGCTCTTCAGATTGGTACGCGCAATGTCGAGTTGAACCAGAATCCGACTGTGCACGAGCTGCCTGGCGGGCAGTTCCGTGTCGAGTTCCGCCAGATGCTCTCCATCACAGGACGCAAGCGCCGCCTGCCGGTTCGCGGCGGATTCGTCCATGTCTACATGACTGCCGAGGGCAACGTCTACCAGGTCATCTCGACGTTGCGGCACGGCAGCAAACCGCGGACAAAGCGGCTCATCTCCAGGACAGATGCAATCGGCATCGCACTCAGGCTCCATGACGTCACTCGGGGGTCCAAGGTGAACATCTCCTGCCGACTCACCGTGTCAGCGCACAATGGGAAGTTCGATCCAGTCTATGAGGTGCTGGTTGCTTCCAGGGCTCCGCAGATCAAGGTTTGGCAGTATCTTGTGCAGGCGGTCACGCGTGAGGTCGTCTACGGAGTGTCCCAGCTGCACTTCGCCGACGTCAAGGCGCGCGCACTCCTGCGTGTTCCTGCCAGTCCGAAGGTCGTCGACGCTGACGTGCGGGATGCGCTCCTCAAGGAGATCCTGCCTGACCCCACCCTGCTGCGCAAGCCGGATTATTTCGACATGCTGATCGAGAAGGACGGGAAGTGGGAGACGCTCAAGGCACTGCCTGACGGCACCTTCAACTACCCCGCCGGCTCTGATGAGCTCGGGGCTGTGAGCGCGTTCATCGCCATGTACGATGAGGATGTCCTCGCCGAGAGCAACAGTGGGCACAAGTCGGAGCACACCGTTCCGGTCTATGTCTTCGATCGCTCTGTCGCCGACAACGCTTACTGGAACCCTGCTATCAAGGACATGCACCTTGGTGTCGGGTCCGGTCTGGAGAGAGGCGGACTCTATCACCACATCGAGTACGACCTCTCGGTCGAACTCCACGAGAACTATCACAAGCGCGTCGGCATGGAGGCTACCGGACAGGATCTCCCCGGAGCCGAAGGCGCAGCCATCCACGAGGCTTGTGGTGACTACGGAGCCATCCTCGGACGCTACCGGGGCATGCTTCTTTACGGGAATCTCTACGGTGAGACGCTCACCAGAGACCTCATCAAGAAGGACAAGCGAGTCGTCGGGATTCTTGCCTGCTATCCCCATGGCATCAGGACCCTGCGCAACAGGAAGACTATCAATGACAAGATAGGGGAGTGCCACGACGACGGTGAGATTGTCGGCGGCGCCATGACCGACGTCATGGAAATCCTCGCGACTGACGAGAGTGTCACTCTGGAGCAGGGGCTCAGCAACGCCTGTGCTATCCTCAACGTCGCCTTGCAGCATGTGCCTGCACACAAGGTGATGTTCCGGGACATGCTCAGAGCGTTCATCACCGCCGATGGGCTGCTCTTCAGCGGCCAGTATCGCGCGGCAATCGAGGCTGCCTACGGCAAGCATGGCATCAAGCTGACCGTCAAGATTGACGATCCGGATGCCCTCATGGCTGCCCCGCCCAGCGCGGCGTGAGCACAACACTCCAGGCAGCAGCGCTCACAGCTGCTGCCTGGTTGTGCAGTTCGGACTGCAAAAGTGTCGGGTGGTACTGGTTTCGGCTAGTACTGCCCGGCGCTTTCTATTTCTCACTCCACCTATCGGACGAATGAACGCGGCGGATAAAAGGGGGTTGAACCTGATGAACAACGGTCGCCGTTTTGCCATTTTCAGGCTTCCTGCTCACGGCAGGAATGAGTTCCTGCCGCTGGCAGGCGAGCCCACCTGCGACGTTGAGTATGTCAACCCGCATGACTACCGGGGCGGAGCCCAGGTTCTCATCATCCCAGGATCGAGACGCACGACTGAAGACCTTATCTACTTTCTTTCAGCTGGTGGCGAGCGGATTATCCGCGAGCATCTGGCTTCCGGCGGCACTGTTCTCGGCATCTGTGGTGGATATCAGATGCTTGGACGGTCGCTATACGACCCGCTGCACACCCAGGGTCCGAAGCTGACAATGCCGGGGCTTGGCTGGTTGCCGATCGCAACTTCATTTGGTCCGTCTGGACTGGTTTCTGACTCCACCATGGAGCTGCTTGTAGGGCACGGCTCAGGTGCGCTTGTGACCGGACGCGAGAATCGCTCTGGTTACTCGCTCACTGAGCTGGATGCCGCCTGTTTCGGCCCGCTGCTGAAAGTGGTGTCACGACAGCTCTTGTCCCCGCAACCTGTTCCTGCTGTTCTCGACAATGGCGTTGCCTGGGAGGCAGGGCAGGAGAAGCTTGACGGACTTGTCAGTGACGACCGGCGTCTGTGGGGAACCTACCTTCACATGATCTGCCACAATCCTGCCTTTCTGCGGAGCTTCCTTGAATGTTTGCCATGATTGCCTCTGCCTGGTCGGCAAGACATGCTTGCGCACAGACAACATTTCCTCTCCAGCACACATGAGCATGCAAGCAACTGTAACGCCGGCTGCTTGCTTGCCTGGTGCGCCTAAGAAGAAACAGCTGAAAGAAGGGAGACATAATCATGCCAGACGGTGAAAGTAACAGAAATGACGCGGTGTCCCAGCCGTCGATTGATCCGTTTGACCCTGACGCTGTCGGATTGCAGTCTCCTGCTATCATTGGCATGGCGGCAGAGGATTTGTCAGAACCCACTGCCGGCAGCGGCTCAGAGGAAGAGCAGAGGGCGAAAGTGGAAGGGCTGGCGGTTGACTTGGGACATGTCCTGGTGGATTTTGACTGGACAGAAGTCTGCTGTGGCTTCCTGCTGAAAAACCCAGCGCTCACCCGGGATGATGTTGGCATTGCCATGGCTGAGCTGAGCAAGCTTGGCTGGGAACACGGGCGGGTGAAAACAGCTGAGTTTCTCGCTGAGCTCAACCGGTTGCTTAAGCTCACACTCTCTCTCGAGGAGTTTCGTGCCATCTGGAACAACACTTTCAGAGAGAATGTGCAGATGGCTGATTTATTGCAGGCGCTTCGCAGACAAAAGCTGCCTATCTGGGCAATTTCAAACACCAACGAAGAGCACTGGTTGCACCTCCAGTCCAACTACAATATTGCAAGGCACTTCGATGGACGAATTCTCTCGTATGAGGTCGGCTGTTCAAAGCCAGGCTCGGAGATACTCAAGATACTCTGCGAACGCAGCGGGTTTAAACCGGCGAACACCTTGTTTGTCGACGATCTGCTGCCCAATATCGAAGCATCCAGGATGTTCGGCTTCCAGGTGTTTCGCTACTCAAGTGCGATAGATGAGCTCAAGAGTAAGTTAGCTACTTGCGGGTTTGTAGTGTAGTTCAGCAACCATGGTTGTGGCTCGAAGAAAGCAGCTACTGGCTCCGCCAGGGGAACAAACAGAGCAAGAAGTAGTTTCTAGCAGAATGCTATTGCCAAGAACTGATGTACAAAGGCTAGCGCAACTGCTAGAACAGCAGAGAGCAGATAGAAAAGAGCACTCTGCTATATACAGATTAAAGAGGGCTGCGTCAGCGGGGTCGAGAGGGGAATCGCTTCTCTCGACCCCGGTCTGAGCCATGAGGCATTTGTTTTTGGGGTATTGCTACTATAGAAGAACGCAGTCCCAACTGGACGAATTTCTGGTGCACACACTGGCAACACCTGAGACGGTGTGACGCTTTCAGCATTGTTCTATCCTTCAAGTTTGATAAACAATTGTCGAAAGTCCGTGGTGGCAAGCATTCTGGGGGGGGGGCTGAAGCATTCAACAGTTTCCTAATAAAGTCTTGTAACAAACGGCTTGTTGTGTGCTGTTCAGCTTATTTACCATCAAATTACTTATTTCGCTAACATTTCTCACACTTGAGGTTCCCAAAAACTAATTCCTGGAGGTTGCAACCATGATCAAAGCAATAGTTTATAGCCTGGACGGCTATGAGGCTCATGCTGAGGTAGATGAAAACACCCGCCTCGTCAGCAGACTGCAGTCCAACCAGGCTATCGAGACTTGGAAGTCGGGACTGGTCAAGGGAAGGCTAGCAATCGGTGTCAAGACAGTCGGTGCTGTGAAGCGATTTCTTGAGAAAGTTCCAGAAGGGGCAGCCGTTGAGATCACTTACGAGCTGCTCGGCTCTCAACAGAAAACCCAGGAGCGGCGCATAGTGCGTTACTTCGCCATGGGAGGACACCCGGTGTTGCTCCCGAACAGCTCGCTCCCGGTTACGGATCAACAAATTGTCATGCGCCTGGGTGCTCAGCTGGGCAGCTTCATTCAGGTTACTTACCGGTTGATCGAGTGTAAAGCAGCCTGGCTTGAACCGCGCCAGTCTCTGGGTGTGCCCAATAAAGAGCTGCTTGTTCGAGTGATGTGCGGAGCGAGCCAGCTCCCGCAGTTCAAGCAAGCCTGGAGTAACAATAAGCAATCCTCTCGCTGTCAGGCAGAAGCAGACAACCTTGCTGGTGCAGTGGCGCTGGCTCGATAACACAAGTGGATCTCAAACATTCACAGCTAAGAGCCAGACAAGTGCAGCAGGGCAAGGTATAACCTTCCTTGTATTCCTGTCCTGCAGGCAGTGTGCAGGAGTGCGGTGGGCAATGCCAACCCATTCGTATTTCTGCTGCCTGACACCACAGAAGACCAGAGCGGCAGGGCACGCCGTCCCGCCTCTGGTCTTCTGTCTGGTGTCACATTAGGAACCCACTGACTGCACCGCTTTTGCAAGAGCCAGGACCACCGCTACTGCTGCTGGTTGCATCTGAGCAATTGATTTCCTTGTGATCAATGCAGAGATGCATCTGGATTTGCAATTGTTCTTTCGTGATTATTTCTTGAATTTCGACTTCCTAAAGTATATAGTGACATCCCCAAAAAACATTGTGGTTTACATTTCGTCCCATTACAGTAAAGCTTCAAGCACGTGATGCAAGCATGCAGCTCTTGCGCAACCTGCTGGAAGCGCCGGCGTCTCACCTCCTGGCAGGGTAAGCAGTTCCTGCAGCAGACACGCTGCACAGCCTCCAGCGGCGTGGGCGTCTTGCTCCGTCACTGGTGAAGAGTTAAGCGTATTATCACTTGAAGTCCAGCTAGGCAAAGAACTAGGTTCTACTTATCTCCAAACAGTTTCTGCTCAACCATCCCAAAAGGTAACCTCTCTACCCAATTCAATCAGTCAACCTGGCATAGTCATAGCAGTAAAGGTGGTGTCTGGTCACAGGGGATTGTGTTGAGTTTTTGATCTGGCGCTTTTGAGTCAACATTTCTACTCATAGTATGAGTGCCAGGAGCTCGTAAATATCCAGCTGACAGGATTTGCTTCAATCCGTTTAGGTGCAATGAGCTGGTTGTAGCACGCCAAGTAATTCTTCCGGGCAACCAGAAGCGCCCAGGCAATCAGCCAAATCAAAAAACAAATTCTCCGGAACAGGAAGGAGCAAAGTCGATGTTTGGCTACTACCTGATTGGTGTTGTGCTGGCGCTGACAGCTCTCGCCGGATTCTTTTTGATAGTTCTTCCCAGAGTGAAAAGGAAGAGCAATGAGAATGTCCATTCTAAACCTGCAGAAACTATCAGGCTCCCAGATGCTGTGCGCAAGGCCAACGCTCACCTGAAGGCGATACGCGAGGGACGGCTGATCTTTGTGGAGATATACGTGGTGCAAGGCGGACGCCGGGCGATTCACAACTGCACAAAATTGAGCGTCGACGAGGTGATTGCATACATCAAACAGAAGGAACTGCCAGGAACTCGGCGGGAAGAACTTCTTGTGACTACCGGGTTCCGTGCAAATCGGACGATGACCTGGAGCCAATTGAAGAAACATCTTCAGCGACAATTGAAAGTCTATGAGCGGGTCAACATCACGATTATCCTCAGTCGCGATTGGCAGCTTGAAATAAAGCTCTACTGCTAGTTCAGCAAAATCACCGAATTCAGACTGGCTGACGTCTGAAAGCTATTGCTAGATGCACCAACGCTGTGCATCAGACTGAACACATTTTTGCAGCTTCACAAAACATCTCCTCTGTGCAAATAAAAGGAGATCAAACGGTTCATGGAGGCATTCCATGTCCAAAAAGAATAGCTCCAAGAATGGTAAGGACAACTTCGCCCCGAGCCAACCGATGCCCGCGGCGACAGATCGCAAGCGTTCTCAGCGGCAGAGAGTACTGCAAGAGGAAGTGGTGCAAGAAGACGAGTCAGGTGAACAGGTCCTGAGTAATGAAGAGGAGGTCAATGCCTATATCACTCAGCTCCAGGTCACCAGCTTTGAACTGCAAAACGCCCTGTCCGAAGCTCAACGCGTGCAGATCGTGCAAGAACTGAAGCATTCAGAACAGTCGGCTGAGCTGGCTGTTCAGAGTGCCATAATGCAGAGCCGTCTGGCTGAGGCGCAGATTGAGCAGCTTGCTGCCGAGAGCAAGAAATCAGACGCTGAAATTGCTTACGCTGCCGCTCAAGCCCAGCTGACCAAGCTTCAGTCCAGGGTGTCCGAGCTGGAGCTCGCCAAACTGGAGAGGTGGGGTGACTCACCTGAGGAGCATGGACAGTTCAACTTTTACGACCAGATAACCGACGAGAGTGTTATCGCCGTGATGAGAGACCTCAAAGCCTGGTCTTTCGCTTCTCCCGGGGCCGACCTCACTCTTGAGTTTACCTCGCCTGGCGGCTCAGTGACTGCCGCGTTCGCCCTGTTCGACTTCATCCGCAGCTTGCGGAAGCATGGTCACAAGGTCACCATAGTTGTCTTCGGTGAGGTAGCATCCATGGGTGCGATCCTCTTGCAGGCTGGAGACTGGCGTGTCGTAGGCGCCAATGCTTACGTCATGATCCATAAGCCTTCGGTGTACGGCTTCGATGGCAACCTTGCCCAGTTGAAGAACTATACCCGCTGGCTTGAGTGCGAGTGGAAGAAGATGGTAGCGGCCCTCCAGGAGCGCTCCACTTTGACTGCGCGCCAGATCAATGCCAAGGCTCGCGAAGACTGGTTCCTCACTGCTGACGAGGCCGTCAAGTATGGCTTTGCCGACGAGAAGCTCTAGTTCGACTGCTTCTACCAGCTGGCAACCCGCCCGTTTGTCTTACCCTCTGGAGCAACCAGCGGAGTGGACAGCGGGCGGGCTGTCTTTAGTTCTTAAACTGTCCATGCCTGAGTAATTTCAGGAGAAAGGTGGTGATAGCAGGCTATGGCTACTAATGCAGAGATAATTGCAGTAGGCTCCGAACTGTTGCTCGGTCAGATTCTCAACACCAACGCCCGCTATCTGTCGATGGAGTTGGCTGAAGTGGGAATCGATACATTCCGCCACACCACAGTCGGTGACAACAAAGAGCGAATTGCGGCAGCCGTGCTGCATGCTTGTGCACACTCTGACATTGTGATCATCACAGGTGGACTTGGACCGACTCCTGATGATCTCACTATTGAGGTTCTGGCTCAACTGTTCGCTGTGCCGATGGTCTACGACAAGGAGACTTTCGAGCACATTGCCTGGCTTTTTCGGCGGGCTGGCAAGCCGATGCCAGAGTCCAACAGCAAGCAGGCGTTACGCCCTGCCGGGTCCTCCATTCTGCCAAATCCTGATGGCACTGCGCCAGGAATCATCTGGACTGTGCCGCGACAACTTCTCAAGACTGCTGGCATTCGCCACCCCCGGCGGACACGACTCATCATTGCTCTGCCTGGCGTTCCTCGCGAGATGACAGCCATGTGGAAGGCGACAGCCAGGCCGTATCTTGAAAAGACGTTTGCATCCAGAGTCATCTGGAACTGCAAGCTGCGCTTTTGCGGCATTACTGAGTCGGCACTGGCGGAGAAATTTGCCGACCTGCTTCAGGGCTCCAACCCAACTGTGGCACCGTTTGCCGGCCGCTGGGACTGCTATCTTTCTGTGACTGCCTCAGGTCGGACAGCTGCTGAAGCGCAGCAGCTGGCAGCGCCTGTGGTTGCAGAAATTCGCGCTCGCGGCGAACTGGACCTGTACGGTCAGGACGATGATACGCTCGAAAGCGTTGTCGGCTCGCTTCTCGCCAGTCAGGATCGCACTCTGGCAGTAGCTGAGTCTGTGACCGGTGGACTCATCAGTCATAGGCTTACCAGCCAGCCTGGTGCCGTTGCCTATCTTGGTCTCGGCATCACGGCTTACGACAACAGATCCAAGAGTCTTCTCCTATCAGTCAGCGAACGCCTGCTCGACAGGTACGGGGCGGTGAGCGCTGAGTGCGCCCAGGGAATGGCGCGTGGCATTCGTGAGCTGGCTGGAGCTACTTTCGGACTTGCCGTGACCGGCATAGCAACAGCTAAAGGTGACACAGACGACAAGCAGATCGGACTGGTCTACATTGCTGTGGCTGTCGACGGCAACGTCACTGTCCAGAAAAGGACCTACCCGCCGGTCTGGCCTCGTGAGGAGATCTGCTTCTGCTCCAGCAACGACGCACTGGATATGTTGCGTCGCCGCCTTCTGCAATAGCACCACACATAAGCGTAGTGCAGGCGCTTGTGTCCAACTTGGTTAACTACAGCCACTCATCAAGCCTGGCGGACTCCTTGGCTCTCCAAGCCGGATGGAGTCCGCCAGGCATTTCCAGGGTTCAGTCAGTAGTGCCTTGAGAGCTCTGTGGTCTTTGCAATAGATCAAGATACCGGATGAAAGGAAACAAACATGGAATATCATCAGTACTTCAACCTTGTCGGAGGCTTACTCTTCCTGCTCTCCATTGCGGTGTCGTTCGCTGTCGCGTTTCGGGCCCGAAGCGCCGGCTTGACTCGCTCTAACTGCGGTGAGCTTGGTGGCGTGTGCTGCGGGATTGCGCGACATTTCGATATCGCTACCTGGCTGGTAAAGGCCGTCGTGATCGTAGTCACGGTTTTCGTGCCATTCGGGGGGTATCTGATTATCCAGTACGTGGTGCTCTGTGGTGTGTTGCCGAAAGAAAAGCGACCGCCAGTGGAGATGCCGCGCTGCGATGGATGCGGAAGCTGTAGCTGTCCTTCCAGCGCTGCTGGTAAGTCCGGTACAGGCGAACATTCTGAGCCTTCCCAGACCAACCAACCTGTCCAAAGCTCCGAACCTTCCACATCGGACTGAACTTCTCAGCCCGACGGCTACAGTCCCACGTCCTGGTTGTCTGGCAAAATAGGCAGGGACCGTGTGTTGAGTGCAGCAGCACCTACACGGTCCCTGCCTGGTTGGATGAACTTCTTCTTTAATCAGTAGCGACTTGCAAGTTGACAACGAAAAATGGAAGCTAAACTTAGATTGGCTTTTCTGAACGTTTTTCAGTATTTGCACATATGATACGTGGTAGTTGCAAAACTGTACACAGCACCCTTTTGAGCTTGTCCCTTTTGTCGTTGATTTAGTTGGTGACCCCCTGACCAAGCGGATTAAGCCTGGGTAGGTTTGATCTTGCAAAGGTACAAATCAGTGACAAGGAGGTCACCATGAGTAAATCATCGTCTGGATCTAAGAGCCGCGTCAAGGTTGACGCAAAACAAATGGAGCAGCTGGTAGCTGTATTAAGGCCAAACATCAAGGACATAGTGAAGGAGGGGGTGGATAGTTAC
>CAILLX010000132.1 GCA_903835185.1 uncultured bacterium
CAGGATTAGTTGTGTTACAGCAATTGCCAGGGTTGTTGTCAGTCCCAGAACCACTGCCCCCGCCAGCAGCCAGGATAGGTCCAGTTATATTGACAGCGCTTCCGGCATTAGTTGAAATAATCACGTCACCGGCATTGCCGCCAGCGCCGCCCTGATAGAACCCACCACCGCCACCGCCGCCTGAGGAGTTGATATCTCCATTGACTGTAATAGCACCAGTCGTCGTGGCAAGCATGATGGAGCCGCCACTTCCGCCAGCTCCGCCGTTACAACCGCCGCACCAATAACTTCCGCCACCTCCTCCACCATAGGCACGCTCGTAACCTGTCAGAATGCCTGTGCTTGCATTTATGCTAATTGACCCAGCATTCTGTCCATTGCCTGAACCACCTGCTCCTCCGGCTCCTGAAGTGTCTATACTGCCAACCGTAATTGTTCCGCTTGTCTGATCTGTGCCGCTATATGCCAGTAGGGATACATTCCCACTATTTGTTGCAAGATTGACACCGCGCATATTTATGTTCCCACCATAGATTGACGCTTGTGGATTTGCGCTTTGCATAGTAGTCCCGGCACGCAGGGTAATAGCCCCGCCGATTCCAGAGAGGTTTGCATTGTTAATAACGGTAGTAAGCATGTTAATGTTGCCATCCATAGTAATTGACAGTGCTTGGCTGGGGCTTGCGCTGGTCACAGTTGGAGCCACCAGAGTAAATGCGACTGCATTTGTCCCGTGGAATGTACTAGCATTTCCACTAATGGTACCGAGAGTAACATTTGTGCCGGACACCACAAGGGGTGCCAGGTTGCTGAAACTGAAATTGCTGTCTCCTGAAAGGGCAATGGTTGCAGTATTGGTGAAGCTTGTGAAGCCACCGCCTGGAATTTGCTCCGGTAATAAAGGACTGCTTGAGCAGTTACTGCAGTCGCTGTTAACAGTGGTGTACTGCTGAGTTGAAGAGGTCCCTAGTGTTTCAATAGTGCCATTGTCCGCGCCCGAGACCGTGCCAATGTTAACAGAACCGCTGGTGACAATCAGTGGTGTGTTATTGACGGTTTGCCCTGCGCCGGCTGTCGTGATGAGGATCTGCCCTGCACTGTTTAAGCTGGTGGTTGTAGCACCTGTGGTTAATGTCCCACCCACAATGGCATTGGCGCTGGTATCGCCAGCACTTAGGTATGCAGAGCCACCTGCTCCACCACTAATTAGAGATGTATCGAGGATGCTACCTGACAGGTGAATCGAGCCAGTTGCAACGATGGCTAGATTGCCACTAGTGGTTAAGCCACTGGTTGAGATGCTCAAATTGCTGGCAATAACGTTGGAAGCACTGCCTGCTGCAACTAGAAGAATATCGCCACCACTACCTGTTGCATTGCTAGAGGAAACATTGTCTCCCAAAGTTAGATTACCACCTAGTGCCCCCAGCATGATGTGTCCGCCATGTGACGTCATGGTGCCACCGAGTGTACTAGTGATAGCACCAGCCGAGAAAAGAGTAATCCCGCTGTCTGCTCTAGTATTGCCAGTTACCGTTATGTTTCCGGACGAGGTTATTACATTAAACGAGCCGGCATCTTCGGTGTTTGTGTTTAATAAAATGGAGCCGATCTGTTTGACAGTAAGAGAGCCGCCCGTGGTTGTACTAGTCAGTTGTGCAACTTGTGTATTGAGTATAGAGGTGCCACTATTTCCGGCATGTATTGTCAGCGTTCCACTGCTTATTAGCGTTCCACTACCAAAGCTTGTCCCGCTGCCACTTGTATTGAGGCCTATTCCGCCGTTTGCAGTTACTGCTCCAGCTACATTTATATTGCTTCCAGAATCGGCAGTAACACTTAACGAGCCGGAGCCTTCATTGTTTGCATTCAACTGAATTGAGCCTGTTTGATTGACATTAAGCGATGCGCCGGCAGTAGTGCTCGTCAATTGTCCCACTTGTGTATTGAATGTAAGCGTGCCGCTATTGCCAGCATTTATTGTTAGCAGTCCACTGCTTGCTATCGTGCCGCTTCCAACAATTGTCCCGGCTCCGCTTACGGTGAGTGTGATTCCACCGTTTGCAGTCAGCGTTCCACCTAGATTTATATTGTTTCCCGAGTTGACCGTGACATTTAGCAAGCCGGAGCCCAGAGATATTGGATTATTCGTGTTTATGTTGCCAGCGTTGGTCACAGTGACGTTCTGTCCACTGGCAAATGAGTTGAGTGTAAGAGCATTGCCACCATTATTAAGATTGATTGTACCGCCGGAGCCACCGGAGGCGCTGAGATTGTTGATGTTATTGCCACCTTGAGTCAGGTTAGCAACTTGGGACATGCCTATTGGAAGAATGATAGTCAAGGTATCAGAGGTAGTGATGGAACCAGCAGATTGGGTAATGTTGCCGTTGGAGTTAGTAACTAGAGTGACATTGGCGGCAAATATATTTTGGATAAGAGTAATGGCATTGGAGCCAGAAGGGGCGTTTGCACTTACGTAGAGGGAACCGTTACCTTCGTTGTTGGCATTCAACTGGATGGGTCCAGTCTGATTTATGGTCAATGAGGCGCCGGCAGTAGTGCTCGTCAACTGCGCCACTTGTGTATTGATTACAGATGTGCCGCTATCTCCTGCATTCACAGTCAGTGTTCCGCTACTTGCTAATGTTCCGCTTCCGCCAATTGTCCCGTTTCCGCTTACAGTGAGTGCTATTCCGCCGTTTGCAGTCACCATGGCACCTACATATATATTGCTTCCGGAATTGGCTGTGGCATTTAAGGAGCCGGAGCCCAGCGCAAATGGAGTGTTCATTGTTACGTTGCCAGCGTTTGTCACAGTGACGGTCTGACCAGTTGCAAATGTGTTAAGAGCGATAGGATTGCCGCCGTTGTTGAGGTTAATGATGCCACCAGAGCCGCCGGAGCCAGTGAGGCTGGCGACATTATTGTCAGTGCTAGTTAGGTTAGCGACCTGGCTGGTGCCGGCAGCAAGAGTAATGGTCAAGGTACCGGTGGTAGCCAGCGTGCCGGCAGATTGAGTAATGTTGCCATTAGCATTAGCAGCCAGAGTGATATTAGCAGCAGATATATTTTGGCTAAGAGTAATGGCATCGGAGCCGGAGGTAGCGTTGCCTGTGATAGAAAGGGAGCCAGAGCCCAGTGAGATGGGATTATTTGTAGTTATATGACCAGCATTTGAGACTGTGATGGTTTGTCCAGTGGCGAATGTGTTAAGTGCGATAGGATCGCCGCCGTTGTTGAGGTTAATGATGCCACCAGAGCCGCCGGAACCAGTGAGGCTGGCAACATTATTGGCAGTGCTGGTCAGGTTAGCGACCTGGCTGGTGCCGGCAGGAAGAGTAATGGTCAAGGTACCGGTGGCAGTGATTGCACCAGCAGATTGAGTTATGTTGCCATTAGCATCAGCAGCTAGGGTGATATTGGTAGCAGATATATTCTGGCTTAACGTAATGGCATCGGAGCCGGAGCTAGCATTGCCGGTAAGTGAAAGAGTACCTGTGCCTAGCGAGATAGGACAATTTGTAGTTATGTGACCGGCGTTTGAGACGGAGATGGTTTGTCCGGTGGCAAATGTGTTGAGTGCCAGAGCATTGCCGCCGTTATTGAGATTGATGGTGCCGCCAGAGCCGTCCAGGACAGTGAGACCAGTGAGACTAGCGACGTTATTGGCAGTGCTGGTCAGGTTAGCGACCTGGTTGCCACCAGCAATAAGGGTAATGGTCAAGGTACCGGTGGCAGTGATTGCACCAGCAGATTGAGTTATGTTGGCGTAAGAGTTAGCAACCAAACTGATGGAAGCAGCAGATATATTCTGGTTCAGGTTGATGCTGCCATCGGAGCCTCGGGTGGCTGTTGCAGTGATTAACAGGAAGCCGGTGTTTTCGTTGTTAGCGTTTAGCTGAATTGAGCCTGTTTGATTGACATTGAGAGAAGCGCCAGTCGTTGTGCTCGTCAACTGCCCGACTTGAGTATTGAGCATAACTGTGCCGCTGTTTCCTGCATTTACTGTTAGCAGTCCACTGCTCATTATCGTTCCGCTGTCGAAGATTGTGCCGGTACCACTTGTGGTAAGGGTCACCCCGTCATTTGCCTGAATAGTCCCACCAGACAAAGTAATATTGCCGCCTGTTCCAGTGGTAAGTGTCACACCGTCATTTGCCAGGATATTTACACCTGGCAAGGTAATGCTGCCACCAGTGGCGACTTGCAGAGTAATACTGGCACCTGCGCCCGAGCTGTCATTATTGCTAAATGTAGTTGTATAGATGTTAATGCCTTTGTCGGCAGTCACTAATACGGGAATAGCAGGGTTAGTACTAATAATTGCTGGAGCTACAAGAGTAAAGCTCACGTTGGTTACATTGTCAGCATTACTAATATTGCCTATTGTCACATTGGAGCTGGATACCACAATTGGTGCCAGATTGCTGAAGCTGAAGTTGTCGTCACCAGAGAGTCTCAGTGTGCCTGTATTTGTAAAACTGGCAAACCCTCCACCCGGAATCTCCTGTGGCAGTAATGTCGCTGTGCCGCTATTGTTGCTGTTTGTGTAAGCATTGCTAGAGACTGCATAGATTGGATCCGTACTCGTTAGCATCTCCATGGTATTGGCTGAAACTCTGCCAACCAAACTACCTGTCGTAAATGGGCTATAGCCATAACTACTATCAAGTGCTGTCGTAATGAGTATCTGTCCATGAGTAGATCCTGTCGTTCCAGTGTCTAACGTGCCGGCAGTAATTGGATAGGGACCGTAAGCCGCGCTGAGGAAAGCTGAACCACCAGCCCCACCGCCGGTTAAAGCTGTTGTGAGCGTGCTACCCAGCCCAAGGTCTATGTAGCCAGAAGCTACTATAGCTAAAGAACCACTTGTGGTTGTACCGCTGGTTGTAATATTCAAGTTGGTTGCTGTAGTGGTGATATTGGAACTGCTGCCACCGGTAGCCACAAGAAGAATATTGCCACCAGTTGCACCCAAAGCAGTAGAAACATCACCACCCAGACTAAGGCTCCCAGAAAGAGCCACCAGTGCTATCTGCCCACCTGCTACGGAGATATTTGCAAAGGGCGAATTCGTAAATGGGTTTGGAGTAAGAGGTGACAGACTCGAGAAAGCACTACTTACAGTGCCGGTAATGGAGAGTGATCCGCCTGATACAGTCACAATACCAGATGTCCCGGGATTAACAGCCGGTGCGCCATTCTGTGTGCCTGCCTGTCCTACGTTTCCTGCTTGATTCCCTGCCATGCCAAAGTTGTTTCCGTTGCCATACATCCCGCCGCCAGTGAAGCTATTCCAGCCATAACCACCATGTCCAGAAGATCCTGATTGAGCAGGAGTGATGCCGGCACCCCCACTGCCAAAGCCGCCTCCCCAACCTCCTGGCGCGGGCTGCCCAGACCAGTCATAGTACTGGGTTGCACCACCACCACCATAAAAGCCGCCTCCGCCTGAACCATAGTTATAATCACTACCAGCGCCACCACCACCACCGCCGAGACTGCCTCCACCATCAGCGGGAAGATACCAGCCATAGCCAGGGTTGGAGAGTGCCGCAGAGCCGCTTCCACCTCCTGCAGCCAGGATAGGGCCAGTTATATTGACCGCGCTTCCGGCATTAGTTGAAATAATCACGTCACCAGCATTGCCTCCAGCGCCGCCCAGATCCTGTCCGCCGCCGCCACCTCCGCCTGAGGAATTTATATCTCCACTTATCGCAACTATACCTGCTGTTGAAGTCACAGTGATTGTGCCACCCTTGCCTCCTGCTCCGCCATCGTAACAACAAGTGTGACCATGCCAGATTCCTCCGGAACCACCGCCACCTCCGCCATAAGCACGCAAATAGCCTGTCGAGATGCCTGTGCTTGCGGTTATGCTAATCCATCCACCACTCTCTCCGGCTGCGCCCGCACAGCTATAACAGCCACCTGCTCCACCCAGTCCAGACATGTCTATATTGCCGACGCTGACACTGTCTCCTCTGGACAAAATACTCAAATCAGTTGTAGCACTTGCATATTGTCGAGATATGTTACCAATCGTAAGACTGCCTGCAGAGCTTATGACTAATGCCGTTGAACTGCCAATAGTGCCGTGAGCCGAACCCAACCAGTCCACATTACCAAGCGTGACAGTGTTGGCGTTGAAGTTGTTATTGCTGCCTGATGCGCCTAATACGCCCAGTCCAAAAATACCAACGCCGCCCGCCACACTGACTGAAGCGCCAGGCAAACGGCTGAGGCTGGAATTAAAGCTGAATTGACCTGCAACCACTGACATGCCAGCATACTGAGATGCGGTAAATGGGTTAGGCGAAATAGACGAATCAGCTAGACCTGCAAAAGCACCACCAATAGTGCCAGTGACGGAAAGCGACCCACCTGATATAGTCACAGCTCCCGATGTCCCGGGATTAACAGCAGGTGCGCCAGTTTGTGAACCTGCCTGCCCTACGTTTCCTGCCTGATTTTGTGCCATGCCAAAGTCGTTTCCGGTGCCATAGGCAGCGCCATTGTACCAGCCATAACCACCATGTCCTGCAGATCCTGCTTGCGCATTAC
>CAILLX010000133.1 GCA_903835185.1 uncultured bacterium
ACGGCACTCTGCGCTGGCTCGACCTGTTCGGCGTCAGTAACGTCAGCTTGAATTCAGATGGACATGCCAGACTGAAACCATGGTCATTAAAGCGGCAAATTTAAACTGTCGCTAGCGGCAAAAAGTCTTGACGCCAGACAAGTGCGGTTCGAACTGGGGCTTGGATTTTAAGAGCCCGGAAGCACCGCAGCTGCGCCTGGTCGGACTCGTTGCTAAAGGGCAACAAGCCAGGCTTGCCAAGGCCAGCCCGACCAGCTATGTCGCATCTGGCAACCCGCCTTTTCTTATCCTGCATGGAGACAAAGACAACGTTGTCCCTATAGCGCAAAGCGAAGAGCTACTCCGGCTCCTGAAAAGTTCTGGTGTAGACTGCAGGCTCACCATAGTTAAGGGAGCCGGTCATAATTTTGCCGACCCGGAGAGCCTTGAGGCTGTTGTGAGCTTTTTTAATCAAAAGTTGAAGCATTGAGTTTTTTATGACAATAAACAGTTCAGCTGCCTTGCCGGCAGCTCATGCGCTTGGAAAGCTAATGCTCACACGACTTAAATATGGACAGGACAACTGACACTAAGTCATGAAGATCTGAAGCCACTGTTTGAACCTGGTCCACAAGTCTGGCGTCCGCAAATAATCATTACCGGCAGCATCTTCTTGCTGTCGGCAGCTATGAACTGGCTGGCTGCTGTGTCCCGATTTCATAAATTCGTGAGAAAGAGCACGGAATCTCGCCAGTGGTCTGATGTCCGGTTCAGCCTCCTGAGACCTCTCAGCGGCAGAGTCGTAATGGTTGGGGTAATTATCCGGCAGAGCCGGTTCAGGTGGGATCTCAAACTCTGGATGCATCTCTTTATAGATACGGTACAACTCCCAGCGTACAACCTGGGCTGCCGGTGGACGATCTTCAACTGCGTGGGCTGTCAGCCTGCGGACCAGAGTATCCAGAGAAGGCCAGACCTGAGGATTCATGAGCCCGGGAGTGCACAAAGCTAACGGCTTGGGTCGCTTGCCTGTGACAAGATGGCTTATCGTGGCACCTAGAGAATAGAGATCGCTGCGAGTCTCAGGTTTGCCAAAATACTGTTCCGGCGGTGAATAGCCGGCAGTAACCACGCGAGTTGCCACCACTTTGGGCATAAAAGATCTGGCAATACCAAAATCAACAAATATGATGCGACCGTCGGGAGTAAGAATTAAGTTGCTCGGTTTCAGATCTCTATATATGACAGGCGGCTGCAAACAGTGCAAATATTCAAGCACCTCACAAATTTGAACAGATATACGCACTACAGCTTCCGATGTTAATGCGCCTGAACCTCTCACCAGCACATCGAGGTCCTTTCCCGGAACATAATCCATGACAAGGAAGTAGCGTCCATCTTCAGTCACATAATCATCAAATATATGCACAATACCAGGATGGTGCAAGTTGCGAAGAATTGACACTTCTCTTTTGAACAGGCGTACTGCTTCAGCATGCTCGGAAGGATCAGTAAATTTATTAGTGAGCTGTTTAATTACACAAGGAGAATTATTGGCACCACGATCTTCTGCCAGATACACAGTTCCCATGCCACCCGCGCCTATCGGCTGGCAAAATCTGTATCGTTGGAACCATTCTTGTCCGTTCACACCTGCTTATCCTCTCATTTGAGTGATTGTAGCTACGCAGACACTACCTGCGCAAGTGATAAAACCCGAAATCAGTTCCGCTGCCTCTGTTTTTACGGCGAGAAAGTTTTTGTTGACATACATCCGTATGGCATGGTATGTTACTACCATCTCCCCACCCAAAGTCTCATACAGTCCAGTTACACATGTATTACATGGAGGTATCGCCATGAGTCTTGTTAACGTATCTATAGTGGGGAATCTAGTAAGGTCACCAGAACAGATGTTTTTTGCCAGTGGCAGGGTTAAGACTACAATGGTTGTCGCAATAAACAATCCGCCGCGTAACGGCCGTCCAGCCGATACTGCCGACTTCTACAGAGTAGAGGCATGGGGCAAACTAGCAGAGCTTGCCAGTAAATACCTCCATAAAGGCAACCAGATAGGCGTAACTGGACGTCTTCTCTTCGATCACTGGACAGACAAACACGGAGTAAATCGTGTCACTCCTATTGTTGAAGCAACGCAGCTGGCGTTTCCGCCCAGATTGAAAGTTGTCTCTGACGACCAGGCTGCTGCGCTCACAGGCAATCCCATAGGTGGTGAAATCAACCTTCCCGACCGGCATGATGATGAGGACGCACTGCCTGAGCTGTCTGACAGCACCACCTATGGGAATACTTTTACCTCAGAGCAGGTTGAGGCACAGACTCAACGGAAAGGACGGGTAGCACGCTCGGCATAAAGAGCAGCTGGCAGGCATGATACACACCACAATAAGCCAAACCAGCATTTACACAGATTTCTCCAACCACACACAGGAGAAAGAGTGAAGGTAAGAGAGGCGGGCTGGGGCTAGCCCGCCTCTCTTTTGCTCTCATTTTCAGCCTTGCCCGACAGGCTTGTTATCCAACACCCTGTACCTGCCAGCCCACTGCACTGTAATTACCAGTCCTTCAGCAACAGAACAGCGGTCAATCTTGCCATGCGTATTGCCAGGTAGGCAGAGATCCTGATTATGTCATGCCGTTGCTTTTGACTCGTCTGCCCTAATGAATGCAGTTGGAGATATTTTAAATCTCTTCGCCAGCTTAAGGATTTGGGGTAGCGAAAGGTTTGGACGCTTGCCAGACAGATATTCTGATGCACGGGACGAAGAGCCAAATTCAGGAATCAAGTCTGTTTGGCTCAGGTTGTTTTGCACCATCAAAAACTTGAGCAGATCCCTTGGTTGAACAAATTTTTCTTCTTGCCACTGAGATTCAAAGTCTTCCACAAGCCTGGACAGCACCTCCAAATAGTCGTGCTCATCCGGTGAGAGTGAATCAAAATTGTCTAAAAGGTCATCACAAATTTCTGCCGCCAAGTCGTTCTCTTCTTCTGAGCGAATTGGCTTTAAACGAAAGTGCTTGATGCGATCAAGATACTTTTTATCGGGTTGTAAAGCCAGTTTCATCAGGGCTACCTCTATCATTTTTTCTTCTTGTAACGCTTCTTCCAGGTTCCTCTGTCGTATTCTTCATGTGTCAAAACTTTGTCTATATAGAGCCTGCCTAACTCGAATCGGCAAATAGCGACCAATCGGATGTTGTTACCTCCAATGTCGAAAATAAGGGCTCCTTCGTACCAATCAACGCTATTGAAAGTATTTTTCACGTCTGGAAAGTTAGTCCAAGTAGCTTCGATAACGGTCCGCTTCCATGTTTGAAGCGAGCTTGCAGCCTCCACATGTTCCTTAATGAACTCCCTTACTCGTCCCCAGTGATTGATCTTCATCAACAACTTTCCTCAACTATTTACCCATTCTCCCATTTCGGGAGAGGAAAATCAAGGGACAAGTTTGGATGCGGGCAGTTTTGGAACAGTTATGGAATGCTTTCCACAACTGTTCCATTGTTCCCAGGACCCCAACTAGTACTAGCAGATGCGCGGGAGTTGCTCGCCAGCAAGCATCGGTATGATGCGCTGTCCGCCAATCGGTGTCTTCATTGTCACTAGTCCAGGTCGTTCTGCCACCACATGCCCGATACAGCTAGCTTGCCGCCCATATTGATTGGACTGCATAGCCTGCAGAACCCGCTGAGCATCCTGTGGCGCCACAATAGCAATCAGTTTGCCTTCATTAGCCACATGCAACGGCTCGAGCCCAAGAATTTCGCAAGCTCCTTTAACCTCTTCTTGCATAGAGATCTGTTCTTCCTCAATCTCTATACCTACTGCCGAAGCTGCAGCCAGCTCGTTCAAAGCACTGGCTAACCCGCCACGCGTCAGATCACGCATACAGTGGACTGAAGCACCGCTGTCTAGAACTGCTTTTACTAAAGTGTGCAAAGGCGCTGTATCGGACAAAATCGGTGTCTCAAATTCGAATTCACCGCGAGCTGACATGATTGCCATGCCGTGAGCAGCAATATCCCCGTTAATGATTACGACATCTCCGACCTGAGCATTGTTGGCTGCAATACAAACCCCAGGATGATCAATCACTCCGACACCAGCAGTGGTGATAAACACCTTATCGCACTTACCGCGATTGACGACCTTAGTATCGCCAGTAATTATTGCCACACCGGCTTCTTCGCAAGCAGCTTTCATGGAAGACACAATGCGCTCCAGCTCATGCATCGCCAACCCTTCTTCAAGGATAAAAGCAGCGCTCAGGACCATAGGTCTAGCACCAGTGACAGCAAGATCATTGATAGTGCCGTGCACTGCCAGTTTGCCTATATCACCACCTGGGAAGAAGAGAGGATCAACCACAAATGAGTCGGTAGTCAGGCACAGCCTGGAAGCACCCACTGTAAAAACAGTCGCATCATTGAGAGCTTCCTCACCAGGCGGCAGCAAAGCTGGACGAAAGAGCTTTTCAATAAGCTCATGAGTAAGCTTGCCACCACTGCCATGCCCCAGCAAGATCTGCTTGTGTACAAGGCTGGAAACAGGACACGTACCGGTCATCATTGCTTCTTCCATCTTCAATCTCCCGTAAAGTCAGGTTTGACCTTAGCAAAAAAAGCAGTAAGCAGAGAGTCTGGGGTTAAGTTTACTTATCAATTCTTTCACTCAGAACTTGCTGGAACTCTTAAACTTACTTGTCCTCGTTAGCGGCAAGCAGATGTCCGCCATACTCATGCCAGATCCTGCAGGCACCTTCACTGCTTACCATGCAGGCACCAACAGGACGCTCCGGCGTACAATCCTTACCAAACAGCCTGCAATCAGTTGGACTGGCGATGCCAGTCATAATATTGCCGCAAATACATTCAGCAGCAAGTCCGGAAGCAACTCCGCAGGTCAGACCTGCCAGCTTGTCGGCAAAACGGATAGCAGCATCAAAGCTTGCATAGCGTGTGCGCAGGCGCAGATTGCCGTTAGGCACATGAGCAATCCCTCGCCACACACCGTCGCCAGTTTCAAACACCTGCCACAATAATCTTTGAGCTTGAGCATTTCCTTCCGCTGTACAGCAGCGGGGATAAGCGTTAGCAACCTCGCTTTTCCCGTCGCGAATTAACTCCAGGATCATAACAAGTGCCGCCAATATATCCAGCGGTTCAAAGCCACCGATGACGACAGGAATGTGATGTCGTTCAACAAAATCTTCAAAAATCTTGCAGCCTGTAATAATGGCAGCATGCCCGGCAGCAAGAAACCCTTTCACCCGCCTGTGAGGCATCTCAGCAATAATCTCCATAGCAGGCGGTATGTATTTGTGCGCTGAAAGAACAGAAAAATTTTCAGGCGGATTACCTGCCACAACAGCAGCTGTAGCTACTGCTGTTGTTTCAAATCCGGTGGCAAAAAAGACTACCTGACCGCTCGACTGTCGCGCTACCTCGACAGCCTGTTGCGGGCTGAAAACAACTTTGACCGGAGCTCCTTGCGCTTTAGCTTCAGCCAGTGACTTGATACTGCCCGGTACACGAAACATGTCACCAAATGTGGTCACGACAATCCCCTGCTCAGCAAGAGCTACAGCAGAATCAATTTCGGGCATGTCTGTAACACAGACCGGACAGCCAGGACCCATAATAACTTCAAGCCGGCTGGGCAAAAGACTGCGCAAACCAAAGCGGGCAATACTCTGCTCATGGCTGCCACATACATGCATAATCGAGACAGGCTCAGCCATGCTATCGCAGATCTTTGCCAGACATGCCACCAGCGACTCAGCTCTCTGCTTATCTCTAAACTCCAACCGTTGTGTCTGTCTCTCTACTGATATCTTCATGACTGTTGAGCAGCACCAAGCTCCTCCTTGACATCGCGAGACATCAAGTCAGCCTGTTCCTCCCTGACAAGAGAATCATAAAACTCAAGCGTTTCGCCTATCTCTGAGGCAGGGATGCGCCGGATTGCGTAACCAACATGAGTCAGGACATAATCACCAGGGACAACCGGTTCATCAACTGTATCCAGCAAAATGCGCCGGCTCACTCCCCAGAAATCTACATGAGCAACCGGACCATCGACTGCAACGACCCGACCTGGAACGCCTAAACACATTTCCGAACTCCCATAGAAAGTCCACCCTCGGAGGGATTCGAACCCCCGACACCCGCCTTAGGACGGCGGTGTTCTATCCAGCTGAACTACGAGGGCTTATAGGGAAAGCTCAGAGCTAGCAATCATAAGTTTATCACTCTTCAGGTTGCCAATCAGCTGAGCTCTTAGAGTATGAACCAGATTTTTGCACAGACAGCTGCCTGCCGTGTGCACTGAAGAGCTGCAACCAGCCTGAGATGACACATAGAAGCAAGATGGTTATAAGCGCCAAGCCAGCCAGGTTTTGCCCTGTGTACAATGACTGCGGACGGTAGTCAAATTGAATGCGATGGATCCCTGGTTGCACAAAGAGAGCGCGAGTCACAGCATTAGCACGATAAATATCGCATGGGACATTATCAACTGTGGCTTGCCAGCCGGGATAAAAGTGATCTGCCAGAACAAGACAGCAAAACCTATCTGCTTTTACAGAAAGCAAGATATGGTCCGGCTCATCGGCAAGGAAAGTAACTGGACAGCTATTGATTACCCTGCTGTTAATATTGCCGCCAGCTCCGGATACCTTTGCCTTCTCCATATAATCGGATACGCCCGCTCCACCCAATGCCGGCAACTCAGTAGGTAATGGTCCGCGTAGGGGCGCGTCGGGACGCGCCCGCCGGGCGGCTTTCGAGCCACCCCCACCCCATACGCTTAAGTTGACAGCATTACCCACTCCGCCAGCTCCTTGCCTGCACTTCCTCTCAGGCGCCGGAACGGCAGGGGCGCCAGAAACATACCGAGCAGGAGCACCCACACAGGTCGAGCGAGGCAGCTCCAGAACAACACCGGCAGCCGGATTAAAGCTTCGGCTGGACTCTCCGGCAACAAGAGAGACAGCCTCTTCATGGCAACGAGACCATTGCCAGTGTGAGCAGATATAGGCTCTCGGCAGCGGCAACTTAAGACGATAGATGCGCACGTTAAGAGCTCTGTCTTCATAAGCAAGAGTAAACAACCTGCTGTCAAGCAATCCAAGATCGGCAGTTCCATTAGAACCAGCAGATTGATATGACTGAGTAAAAACATACCTGGTGGCGGTCATCTGACAAAAGTGCGCTAATAAGCTCAGATCGCCATTTCCACGTCTCCCGGCTCTGGTGCTCTGATAGTCTCTGTATGCACAAGAAAAGATCTGGCGATAGTCAGCAGTTTCAGCAGCCTCATATCCGAAAGATGAAGATAGCTGGCAATCCATATTGCAATTAGGCAGCAATAACTGCCTGCCATACTGATAGAAACTAGCATTTGTCTCTTCGGCCGTTTTGCCACGATTAGCACTGGGAAAGGTTAAAGGATCAAAATAAAGCGGCAAGATTCTAAACTGCTGTCCGGCACCGTCTTCCCTCGCCAGATGGGCCACAGCCGCAGCAACTGGCGACTGACAAGCAAAGAAAGCCGGCACAGTTCCATGACGCGCATAAGAAAAAGCCCAGGTAAGCTGTGATGCTGCAACTGCAGCAAGAAACATTCCAGCTGTAGTCGCAGGTGAAAGGCTGTTGTGCCAGCGCAAGTATCCAATCAAGCAGGCAATCAGTCCAAGCAGTGCTGTAAGCAAACCGCGCTGCCCAATAAGATAAGCTGCGGTGCTGTTTATGTGTCCACCAAGACAGGTGACAAGACGCGGTTCAATCCTTCCCATTTCGCCTGCTCCCAGCACAAGGATGCTTGCGGCAGCGACAGTTAGCCAGATTGACCAGGCAACTGTTGGACCTGCTCGACCAGGTTTAGGACCCAGCAAACAATAGGCTCCTCGTGCCGCCAGAATTGCCAGGCACCACACAAGCAGCACTATCAGTTTAATTGGATAACGAAAGACACCTAATACTGGCATGATAGAAATGAGAGCCGGTACTAGCGGAGTGTTGGCACCAAGTGCAGCCACAACCGACGCACAGGCTGCAGAGAGAACCAGCCAGCGTTGAGGCCACCTCTTATCACCAGAGCCCCAGATAGCCAGAGTAAAGACAAATGGTCCGACATAAGCCGCAGAAAGAAAAGGTATATAGCCAGCTCTGGTTGCCACCAGAGACAGATGTTTAGCATCAATCAGATTAAGATCGCCTAGCGGCTGCGGTAAAATCATTGTCAGGCAGTCGTACCAGTTAGCGCTCCAGGCAAGAACTTCTTGAACGCTCAAGCCGTGCGACCGCGGCGACAGAGCTGTCCACTCAAGGGCCGGCAAGATAACAGGCGCTGCCAGCGTCAGCCCGCAAGCAACAGCCGCTAGCTGCCACAACAACCTGACAAAAGAAGAGGCAGTTTTGAGAGCAAACAAGCAGCTGATGAACTGACAAGCCAAGTAAGAGCAGATAATCAAGAGAGCTGGCAGAGCAATCTCAGGACGCCCGGATGCAACCAACATGAAAACAGCAAAGGCGCAAACGCTCACATAAAGCTGGCGGGCAGGAGAGCTGCTTGCCTCTATACTAACTAAAGCCCAGATGATTAAAGGCAACCATGAAGCAGAAGCCACCAGAGAAAAGTTCTTCTGCAAAGAGAACATATAGCCGCATAAAGCTATTGTAGTACCGCAACTGGCAGCAGCAAATGCCCCCCAGCCAAACCCGGCGACAAGCAGATAAGCACCAGCACCAGAGACGAGCTGGTGGAAAATCATATAAGCTGCCAGAGCAACAGAGAAAGGAAGAAAAGCAAAAAGCCAATCAGGCGGATAATACATCCCTGGCGATGGAATAGCTATTTGCGGCATACCGCAGTAGCAGTAAGGGTTCCACAGCGGCATACTGTGGTTGTGCCATGACACGCTGAGCCAGCGCAAAAACGGCTCATAATAATAGGTTATGTCTGAAAGATAGAAAGACCACCGACCAGACAACCATGGCCAATAAAAAACAGCCAGCAAAACAGTCAAGGCGGCAGAGAAGGTGAATAGTTGTCGCAATAGTCTGGGCATACAGCCTGCCAGGGCTTGGCTATCTTAACTCCCAGGTCTGCTCAGCAATGTTGGCTGGAGAGCACTGGCAGCTTCTTGAGCTACATTCATAATCGGATTGACAGCAGCTGAACCAGCTATAATCCCAGCTACACATACACACAAAGCAGCTGCTGGTCCCCACTGCGGATCAGCTAAATGATGTCTGCCCGGTCCAAGTTGCTTCACTACATCTGATGGCTCCCGAGCAACCATCTTTATGACAACACGCATGTAGTAATAGATGGCAGGTACGGACGTAGCCAGAGCTACTGCCACCAGAGTCCAACCAAGCACAGAGGAAGCCTCAATACCAGACCAGAAAACAAACGCCTTGGCAAAGAAGCCGGCAGGCGGAATAGGCAGCCCTGCTAGATTAATGAGACAGATAGAGATTCCCAGTGCTAACCAGGGGCGCTTGCGGAACAACCCGGCATAATCGTCTATCCTGTCTGAGCCGGTTTCATTAGTAAAAAGAATAGCCCCGGCAAACGCTCCTAAATTCATCAGTCCATAGACAACAACATAAAAATTGATTGCTGCCAAGCCGTTTAGCGAATTAGAAGTAAGTCCAATTAAGATATAGCCGACATGAGCAATTGAAGAATAAGCCAGCATCCTTTTGAAAGATGGTTGAGCCAGAGCAATTAAGTTGCCGAATATCATAGATGCGATAGCCAGCAGTCCGACTATGAAGCTCCAGTCGCCAGCAGCTGGACCAAGCGCCGTTGACAAAAGACGAATTGCCACTACCAGTCCGCCTGCTTTTGAGCCGATTGAAAGGAATGCGGTCACTGGTGTTGGCGCCCCTTCAAAAACATCTGGTGCCCACATATGAAACGGCACAGCTGACAGCTTAAAGCCCACAGCGCTAAGAACCAGCACAAGAAGAAAGACAACGACAAGTGAAGGAGAATGAGCCAGTTCCAGCATCCTGTTATGGATGTCTCCGTAGTAAGTGCTGGAAGTCAAACCATAAAGGAAGGAGAGTCCATATAACAAAGTTGCTGTAGTAGCGGCAGTCGAGACAAGATATTTCAGTGCTGCTTCATTGCTCTTGCGGTCACTTTTGAGTGCGCCGCTCAGAAGAACGCACGAGAGGCTCAGCGTCTCCAGACCGACAAAAAGCATGATCAAGTCTGTAGTGCCAGCTAAAAATACTACTGCCAGGGTCGCCACCAGAAGTAGCATATAGAACTCGCCTGCATTTCTTCCCAGACGACTGGCATACCCTGTTGACATACAGACAACTATTGCACCTACTGCGCATGCCAATGAGCCGAAGAGCACAGTCAACTTATCAACGACAAACAACCCGCCAAAAAGAGTTGTTGAGCCAATGACAAACTGCCCCCAGAGACCAGCTCCAGCAAAAAGAAGTGCAAAGATACAGACAATTGGCGTAAATCTCTTCAAACTGGGAAAAAACAGATCCCACAAAGCGCAGAAAAGGATTGCAGCCACCAAGAAGATTTCCGGCTGCAACAGTTTCAGGGCGCCGAGATAATCATTAATGTTTGGCATGAATCTACTGTTTCCTTAAGGAGCTTGCCACAGCAAGCAATGAAACTGATCTTTAACAGTCATGGCTAATTTTACAGATCAAGAACAGCTAAAAAGTTGTGGCTACCTTTCATATTATTGAGGCAACAGCTGGCACAAGTTCACAAAGACGGTCTGATGGCAGTTCACTGTTTAAATGGCAGCCAAAAGAAACAAACTTAAAACTGTCCAATGCCTCAACCTATCTCAACAAGAGCACAGCCGACAGCAAGAGCGCCAGGTCCGCAACTAGCGGCAGAGCAGTTAATAATGATGATATGCCAGCTTCTCCTGACAACCAGCTCTAACCAATACAGAAGGCAGATTCGCGGCGGAGACAGTAGTATAGTTGTAAGGAAAGGACTACAGGCTGCCGATGTTTGCACACAAAGAAGAATCAGGATGCTTGAGCATGCCCTGCCTCTTGGCTTTAGAAGATGGCAAGACTTTTTTAGGAGAAAGCTTTGGTGCCCGAGGCACAGCCGCAGGTGAGCTGGTTTTTAACACAAGCCTGACAGGTTACCAAGAGATTCTAACTGACCCAAGTTATGCCGGACAGATAGTGACTCTCACCTGTCCGGAGATTGGGAATTATGGTACCTGCGACGCAGACCGGGAGTCGGGCAAGATTTATGCTAGAGCACTGGTGGTAAGACATCTCAGTCGGCGCTACAGCTCCTGGCGAGCAGAGAATTCTTTAGACTCCTTTCTAGCCAGTTATGGCGTCGTGGGTCTGACAGGCGTAGACACACGAGCAATAACACGCCATATTCGTGACAAAGGGGCAATGCGTTGCGTTGTCTCAACTGAAATTCTCGATCCGCAGCAGCTGATTGCTCAGTCCTGCGCAACTCAAGAGATGACAGGATCTAATCTTACAGGCGCTGTAACAACTGATTGCTCCTACAAGCTGGGGAACAACGGTTATCCGGTAGCAGTTCTGGATTTCGGGATTAAAGAAAATATCTTACGCAGCTTGATAGCGGAGGGACTCTCTTTGACAGTCTATCCAGCAGAGACTCCGGCTGAAACAGTTTTAGCGGCTCGTCCAGCTGGCATCTTTCTCTCCAACGGTCCAGGCGACCCTGCTGCTTGTGAGCGCATACTGTGTGAACTGCCTGCTTTGATTAATTCAGGATTACCTATTTTCGGCATCTGTCTGGGGCACCAACTGCTGGCAATTGCGTGCGGAGCTAAAACTTACAAACTTAAGTTCGGGCACCGGGGGGGCAATCAGCCTGTTGTCAATCTGACTACAGGTCGCGTGGAGGTCACCTGCCAAAATCATGGCTTTGCAGTTGACGGCAGTGAGCTTCCCGCAGAGCTGGAGCTAACCCACCTAAACTTGAACGACAACAGCGTCGAGGGGCTCGCCCACCGCACAAGACCAATCTTTTGTGTGCAGTATCATCCGGAAGCCAGTCCTGGACCGAAGGATTCCGGTTATCTTTTTAGACGTTTCAAACAGATGATAGAGTCCCAGAAAAAGGTGAGTGTTTAATTTGTATAAACTGGCAATATTCGACTTTGACGGAACATTAGTCGATTCGGCTCCCGGTATTATCGACGTCATGCGGTCTGTAGTGCTCGAGTTGGGTCTTAGTCTCGACGTCTTGGAGCACTGGTCGACATTGATAGGCGTTCCTTTATCAACACAGATTGATATTATAGTCCCGCATAAAGAGCTTGAGTGTCGCCAGGCAATGGCCTCGCGCTATCGCGAGATTTACGACCTCAAAGCTGTCGAGGTCTGCCCTCCTTTTCCTGGATTGCAAGGGATTCTCTCCCGTCTGGAAGAAGCCAAAGTACGCATAGCTATAGCTTCGTCAAAAAGACGTGCCTTAATTGATCTGGTACTGGACGCCCACAAGCTCGCTCAATACTTCGACATAATTGTTGGCTCGCTGGAAGTTGTCAACCACAAGCCTCACCCTGAGCCTGTTCACCACATAATGAATAAGCTCAGTATCCCTGTAAGCGAAACAGTAGTCATTGGCGACAGCACATACGATCTTGAGATGGCTCGCAATGCTGGTGTAGACAGCATTGGTGTTACAACAGGTATACATTCACGCGAGCTTCTGGCGACCATCCAACCGTTACACATAGTCAGTGCACTGCAGGATGCGCTACCACTGATACTCAATGGACGCATGACTCATTAGCAGCGCAATTCCAAAGACAAAATAATTTTATGTATTTTCAGTACCAATTGGCAACCCATGGCCGTCTGGTATGATCAGGCGGTTGCTAAGTATTTGCAATTATCAAAGACTGTCTGGAGCTTGCTTACTCTTATTGTGAGCCTGCGCTGAAGAAAGTGAATATGGCTTTGGTCGACAAATCAAATCGTTGCGGCTCTTTGAGCAAGCTGTCTCTGCATCTGCAGGGAAGCGCAGGCGTCATTGCCAGCTTAAGAAAGATCGACACATCGTGTAGCTGCCTCGCAGCCAGCTACACTATCCGGCTTATGATTGCCTGTCTGAGTCTTTCAGCTCTAACTATCCTCACAATCTATTCTCAAGCAACAGCTGCTTCAACACCCTCCAGCACACAGACAACTGCTGCTGACTCAAGAACTACAAATGCTCAAGCAGTTGATCATGCCGCCACTGCCACCACTTCTCACCCAGCGGAATCTGCTGCTGCCGCGAACAACACAGCAGCCACTGCAAGAGCACCCAGCACCGCAGGCAGTGATACACATTCTCAAACGGAGAGCAGAACTGTCGCCCCATCTGAACCGGACATACCGCATATTCTCATCAAGCACGGTCAAGAGCTTTCCGTCGGCACTGATGCCCAAGATTTAGTCCCTACAGATGATGTATCTCTGGCGCGCCAGCAGGTAGTTGCTTATCCAGATAGCCCTGAAGCCAGCTTTATCCTGGCTGTAGCTTTAACTCGCACAAGCCATGTTGAAGAGTCGTTGCAGGAGGTGCGCAGAGCTAAGAAGCTAGCAGCTGCAAAAGGCGGTACTGTATATTTCGACCAAATGATAAACAGTTATGAAGAGATGCTCAAAAACTTCCCGCAGGAAAACAGAGTACGTTACGGACTAGCCTGGGCTTATTATATGAAGGCTTATCTTCTTTCTCAGGAATCACAGAAGATCCAGAAATGGAATGCTGCTCAAGCCGCTCTGGCAGCCTCTGCCCACACTGTAACATCAACACCGGCAGCCACATCCAAACCAACAAATTTCATGGATCTGGCTGCTGCTGCAGTCACCGGCTCAGCTAACGGATCCAAGCCGCACATCGAAGGTGCGCTGGAGAAAGCTGAACCGTCTTTACGACCACAGATCAAGAAGTATTATGAGGCTGCCCTGACAAAGCTGGATGAACTGCTTGCAGCCAAGCCTGATGATATATGGGCTGGAGTTTATCGCGCTTTTCTACGCGCCGAATACACAGGCAACCTGGAAGAAGCTATGGCTACCTGGCAAAGCTGGAGAGACCGCTCACCAAACAACCCGGCCCCCTACTTTTTCCTTGGTGAAGGATATCTAAAGCAGGGCAACCTCAAAGAAAGCCTGAGCAATGTCTCCAAAGCTATAGCTTTGCGATCGATAGGAAACTAGGAGCCTGCGCACAACCTTATGTCAGTCGTCTCCCTTATCTTCAACCGTAGCAATATCAAGCTGGTAGCAGCGCTTGCTATTCCAGTCGGCATCACCTGGCTTTTCATATATTCGCAAAAAGAAGCAGATGTTGAGGTGGCAAAATACAAGCACGATCAAGCAATTAATCCTAATACAGAGCGGGTAACTATCAACAATTACACACTCAAAGAGGTCGACGGCACCAATCAGGTACGCTGGCAGCTCATGGCTAAACATGGTGTAATCCAGCCAACCGGGCATGATGTGGAGCTCGACAGCGTTGTAGTTGAGTATTATGACGGCGCCAAGCTGAAAATGCGTTTAAGTGCTCCGCAAGGTCTTGCCCAGGAAGCTACTAAATATATAAAGCTCTCAGGTCAGGGCGGAACCAAGGTGCTGGCTATTGGAGAAGACGGTAAAGCTAAGCTGGAGGCTGCCGTAGTGGAATTAAAGGAAAAAAATAAGTTCCTGGCAACCGGCGGTGTTACTATCGAGTGGCCTCAGGTAGCCAAGGTGACCGGCAATTATGCCAACGGAACAATCAACCTGTCCGACTTGAAGGATTTTAAGATAGTGGGCAACACCCATGCTGTAATAAGTGTGCACTGAGGCAGAGTGAAACCGTGACCAAACTAAGATTGACCAGTCAAATCATGATAGCAACGGTAATACTTTCAACCGTTGCTAGTCCTGCATGCCTGTCCCAAGGGGCAAACCCAGCAGACGTCTCCGGACCGGTCGATATTCAGGCAAACGAGCAGGAGTTTGCCGGCGACCAGATCATAGCCAAAGGCAATGTGCGTGTCGTTTATAAAGACAGTGTCATACGAGGTCCGCAAGCTACACTGCAGCGTGATCCCAATGGAAGTCCACAACAAGCTGTTTTTTCCGGGCACCCGCATTTTGTCCAGGGGAAAAACCTAATTGATGCTGACACTCTCATGTTTGATATAGCCAAATCTATAGTAGTTGCTGATGGCCACGCTCACTCAGAAGTGGAGCAATCAGAAGGCTCTACCGGCGACAGTAATAAGACAGACAAAGCCAGCACAACAAGTAAGAAGCCTTTAGCTCCAACCGGTCTTAAATCCAAAAAAAGCAGTCAACCTTCCGGAGGCGAAAAGATTATTACTGACGCTGACCACCAGGTCTACGATAGCAATGAGGATAAATTTGAAGCCACCGGACATGTGAAAGTGATCCATACAGACATAGTTGTCCATGCTGAGAAGCTTCAACTTGTATACGGTACTGACAAAAAACCAGAGACAGCCATCTTTACCGGAGGTGTCGTAGCCCAGCAAGGGCAGAATAACACTATTGCCGACAACATTACCTACTCGCTGAGCACCCGACGTTTGCAGGCCAGCGGACATGTCAAGTCCAAAGTCATTCAACCCAAAAAGTCCGATACGATTAAGAAGGCGGAAGCATCTGGAGGCGGAGCTGCCCCTGGCAGTCCGACACGGCTGCAATCAGCGCCTGGAGCAGCTTACGCTGCCACAACCAGTAATGCCACTCCAAACACGTCTTCTGACAACGAGCCAATTATAGTGACATCAAACAGTCAGGAGAATAGCGAAGAGACAGGCAGACTTTCTGCAGATGGCAATGTCAAAGTGTATTATGAGGACATGGTTGGTGCCGGGCCCAAAGCTATTCTGGTGCGCAATGCAGAAGGCAGGGCTGAAAGAGTCTATTTTGTAGGGCGCTCTCAAGTTGTTCAATCAGGCAGACGCTGGATTGCTGATCGGATCACAATCAGTGTTGCTGACAAGAAAGTGCTGGCTGAAGGTAACTCCAAAGCTCTTATCATCCAGCAAGGACCAGTGAAAAGCAGCCCCAGCAACCAGAATGTCGCACCTAGCAAGCTTGCTAGCAAGACAGGCAGTGCCACCACCAGCATAAGCGCAAGCAAGGTCGTGACACCACAATGACACTAGTTGTTGAGCATATTCAAAAAACATATAACGGCCGTCGGGTGGTCGATGACGTCAACTTTTTTGTTGAAAAAGGAGAAGTGGTAGGACTCCTGGGACGCAACGGAGCAGGCAAGACCACCTCGTTCGACATGGTCCTTGGACTGGTCAAACCTGAGCGCGGGAAGATCACACTTGATGATATAGAACTGACTCAGCTTCCGATTCACGTACGTTGCCGGCACGGCATCGGTTATCTACCGCAGGAAGCCTCAATCTTTCGCAAGCTCTCTGTGATAGAGAACTTGCGCTTGATTCTGGAGCTGAAAGGTTTTGGACGTAAAGAGCAAACTACCAGAGCAATGTCGCTGCTAGAACAGTTTGGACTTGAACATCTCGAGAATTCGACAGCAGTATCACTGTCTGGAGGTGAGCGCAGGCGTCTTGAGATTGCCCGGTCTCTGGCTTCAGAGCCAAGATTCATCCTTCTTGACGAACCGTTTACAGGTATTGACCCAATCTCAATCAACGATATACAAGGGCTAATCCGGCGCTTGCGCGATGAGTGGGGGCTTGGTGTCCTGCTTACAGACCACAACCCACGAGCAACTCTGAAAATTACAGACAGGGCCTACTTGATAGACCAAGGTAAGATCCTGGTGGCTGGCTCCTCACGCGAGGTAGCCGACAGTCCGGTTGCTAGGAAACAATACCTTGGTGAGGACTTCTCTTTATGATCTTTGGCATTAAGCTGCTTGATCGTTATATAGCCAACGAGTTCTGGCAGCCGCTCCTGTTTGGAATAGGTATTGTCACAGGCGTCTGGTTTGGTGCTGATCAGCTGAAAACCATCTTTAACCTCATTATGCGATCAGGCGTTCCTCTCAACATGGCATTTATGATCCTGGGGCTGCATCTGCCCGAGATTATAGTCATGACTATTCCAATTGGAGTTTTGCTCGGGACTCTGCTTGTTTTCAACCGTTTGTCCGGAGATTCGGAAATTATCGCACTACGTACAAGCGGCATCAGTTTTTATCGCATAATGGTGGCGCCGCTCGTATTTGGTTTAGCCACCAGCATAGCCAGTTTTGTTATCAATGAAACTGTTGTGCCTGTAGCTAATCACACATCAAAGAAGCTTGAGTTCCTAGCCCTTTACAAGAGCGAGCTGCCCTCCGGGCAGGCTAATTTTACTTATATGGAACGGGGCAAAGACCTCTCTTTGAGCCGGATTTTTTATATCGGTTATTACAACGGCAAGAATATTTTCAACGTCATCATCTTAGACTTCACACGCAACAAGATGATGCAAATTATCACAGCTAGTTCAGGTATGTGGAATCATGGTGAGTGGGCTCTTAATGACGGGCGCACTTATGCATTGTCGGGCAACAGCGACATTACACGCATTCTCAAATTTGACAAGCTGGTCATTCCAGGGATAAAAAATGCTCAGGCAGCTCTTGACCAGGGCAAGGTATCACCTAAAGAGATGAATATGTTTGAGCTGTGGAGTTATATGGCTGTGCTCAAACGTGGCAATGCTCTCAACAACGACCTAATGGTACGTTTTTATCAGAAATTTTCACAACCGCTTGCCTGCTTGATTGTGGCACTTGCAGGGGCTCCTCTGGGGCTTCTTGCCCGCCGCTCACGCACAAACATTGGACTTATCTACAGCGCTGTCATTGTGTTTATGTATTATGTCCTGCAGTCAAGCTCAGGCGCGCTTGGTGAAGCTGGACGGCTCACACCTTTCATGGCAGCCTGGATGCCTAATCTGGTAATAGGTTCTCTTGGTATGGTTATTCTTTACTTCAAGGCCAAATAGTACACAGGCGGAGGGGCGCAGATGCAGCACAACACAAGCTGGCATAAAGGCAGCCTAATTATCCTTGCCTGCCTGGCATCTATCTCAGCGGGTATATCAGCTTTGGCAGCAGATGATGATATTGCCATCAAGAAAGCGGCACCGGCACACCGTTGGGCTCTGACCAGCCCGGAACTTGTAGATAAGCAGAAGATGCCCACACAGTACACTGCAGATGGTGTCGATCTTTCACCACCTCTTACCTGGAGCGCACCACCGGCTGCTACTCAAACTCTCGTCATCATATGCGACGATCCGGACGCTCCGGCTGGTACCTGGGTCCACTGGATCATTTACAACATAGCGGCTAGCTCCAGAAGTCTGTCAGCAGCAGTGCCTCCAGAGACTGCTCTCTCCAGCGGCGCCATACAAGGGACCAACAGCTTTGGCAAAGTTGGTTATAACGGTCCTTCTCCGCCACCAGGGACGCCACACCACTACTTCTTCAAGCTTTACAGCCTCGACAGAAAGCTCAATCTTGCCCCGGGCGCCAAGAAGGCTGAACTGCTGAAAGCAATGCAAGATCATGTGCTGTCCGAAGCTAAGCTCATGGTCACCTACGGTAGATGATGCTTAACCGTAGTTAAATATCATCTGCCTCCTGTCAGACTGTCACTTGCGAGAATCACGGCTACGAAGAACTGTCCCTCAGAACCTTTTACTGGGACATCTACGTATTGACCGGGACAGCTGGCACAGTTAGCCTTGGCTCATACGTTTAACTCTGACAATTGCAGGCAGATGTGAGCATCGGCACCCCAAAAACAACGAAGCGCCAACCAGGCATATCGTTACGCCTGTGGATCATCACTTTTGCTGTCCTTATGCTGGCAGCATTACCTGTCCTGCCTATTCAGTTTCACGGACTACCTCTTTCGCTAGGGACTCTCTTTGACAAACCGCCTGCTGTAAAAGTCCAAACTACAGCAGAGAAAATACCACCACACAAATTAGAAACACCACCTGTCAAAGGTGATAACGCTGCTTGCCAGGTGCAGCTGCTTGAAAGCGCCAGCCAGGATCTCCTGGCGCAGATCTCACAGTCTCCAGTCGATCCGGCGTTGCAAAACCGTCTTGGTCTTGTTTTTCTCGGATTGGGCGAGGCTGACAAAGCTCAGGATCATTTTGAGCGTGCTGTTGAGCTAGCCCGGAGCGCTCTGTCAGGGCTCAGTGAGCGCGGGCAGAACCTGCAAAGCCAGGGCAATATGACAGAAGCCTCTGCCTGCCTTGTTGAAACTTCACGTTTAGCAGTGGAGCTATCTGCAGCTCACAGCAATCTGGCACGCCTTTATGAAAAGGCAGGGCAGCATGACAAGGTCCTCAAAGAGCTGGACATGCTCAATAGAGAAGGTGTAATTGCCACTCCGGTGGAGAAGACCCGACCAGGAGCAGTCCAAGCACACACTCATGAGCTGACTCCTGTAGTTGCCCGCCTCCTGGCTAAAGCAGAAGCGCTCATGCAGTCACAACAGCTTAATGCAGCTATCCAGGAGTTTAAGAACATCATCTCAATGGATCCAGATCTGGCGTCTGCACATAGCCAGCTGGGGGTCTTGAACGCTCTTGTAAACAATAAGCAAGGAGCTGTAGAGGAGCTGGAAAAGGCAATCAAGCTAAAACCTGATGATGCAGTCAGCCAGAACAACCTTGGTTTAACCCTGGAGGAGATGGGCAAAGGTAAGCAAGCTAAGGAGCAGTTTGAAAAAGCAATTGCCAGCAACCCTCGCCTTGTTGATGCTGCCATCAATCTGGGCAATCTCCTGGCCAATTCTGAAAGTTACGATGCAGCACGAAAGGTGTTGCAGCAGGCTGTTGTAACCAATCCAAAATCTGCTGTAGCACACAACAATCTTGGAGGAGTGCTGGCATTTAACGGTGACACAACGCAGGCAATTACAGAGTTTAGCCGCGCCATCACTCTTGAGCCTAATCTGGCGTCAGCTCATTACGGGCTCGGGGTAGCATTAATCAAGACTCACAGCTACAAAGACGCAGTTCAGGAGTTGAAACAAGCTCTGTTATTAGACCCCAAATTGTCTGGTGCTCGTGAGAAGATTGAACAGGCTCTACGCAAAGCAGGGACAGCTGCTTGCGCAACCAAGATCACCACATAGTTCTCTGCTTCGCATGATTAAGACAGTTATCCTCATTGGAGCTCCAGGTTGTGGCAAGACCTCTTGCGGACAGGCACTTGCAGATAAGCTGGGCTGGTCTTTTATCGATACAGATCAACTTATTGAAAAAGCCTCCGGGCTGAGCATAGCGGATATCTTCGCCTCTGCCGGCGAAAGTTATTTCCGTCAGCTGGAACGCGAACTGCTAGAGAACCTGTCCCAGCAATCAGCAACCGGCCGGCTGAAGAATCATGTCATCGGCTGTGGCGGGGGCTTGCCTGTGGCAGCCAGCAATTTTGAGCTGCTCAGCAGGCTAGGTGAAATTGTCTGTCTGACAGCGCCCTTAAGCAAACTTGTCGAGAGGTTGAGCCGCCAGGGCGGCCGTCCCTTGCTGGGCAACAGATCTGCCGCCAGCAGCAATGCCAGCTGCAGCAATGCCGACAGCGACATGCCTGCACACAGGACAGCAAACAAGCCTGTAGACACGCATCCTCAAGGGAATTCTGCCGACAACTGTGACAGTGAACAGCTCAGAACCCGGTTGGCGGAGCTTTTGAGTTTAAGAGAAGCTCATTACAGGCGAGCACGGCATATTATAGACACAAGCGGATTAAATGAGCAGGAAGTAGCAGTTCAAATAGTCAAGCTGCTCAATATCTCCGCCTAACCGGTCCGTGCATTGCTAAAATGGCCCTGGTTCAATTTCTTGTCAAGGGAAAACTGGCTCTTGCCAGGCAGTGAGGAGGCAGACTGTGTCGGTTTCGCAGGAAGAGCTAATGTACATTCAGTCACAGCTGGAGGGACTGGAATCCATTTTCCTCGAGCTGATGCCTCTTGGTGTAGAGTTAAAGCGCCAGCAGGTGCAAGATTATTACGATAAACGTTTCGACCAGGCAACAAAGCCAACTGCTGCTGTAGCTGAGAGTGAGCTCAGGCGGCAGTTCAACACAAAGGCCAATCAGGTACGCAACCTTGTTGATAGTGCCGAATCTTTAGGCGATGCCGGCAACAAACTGAACCTCATTCGTGCTGCCGCTACGCTACCTGAGAATCGCAGCAAACCGTTGCAAGGATCTGTCAGTCAATTTTGCCGGAAACTGCTTTATGAAAGCTCTGTAGACAGCCAGCTTCTATCTGACATTATGACAGCTACTGAACTGGGCACCACAGAGAGCCGTGTCTTGCTCGGCTCAGCATCATATATCATTGCTGAAAGCCTGGACTGCGCAGGTGAGCAGATGCTTCTCAAAGATCTGCTCGCACAGATAATATCGCGCATTACCACCACAGCAGCGCTTTCACGCAACGATCCATTCCTTGTCGAAGCGCAATGCGCATTAGAAGCGCTCAAAGAGTAAGAATTGCCCAGAGCACTCCGGCCTGGCATTATGGAGAGTACATTTTGAAGATTCTCGTCCTCCATGGACCCAACCTCAATCTGCTGGGTAGCCGCGAGACAGACATCTATGGCACCACTACCTTAGCCGACATTGATCAAGGTTTGGTCAAGCTTGGCAGTCAACTGGGATTAACTGTTGAATGCACCCAGCACAACTCTGAAGCTGACTTACTGAAGGAGATCCAGAGGGCACCAGCAGCTGGCTTTGCTGGCATTCTCATCAATCCGGCAGCTTACGGGCATACATCTATAGCTTTGCGTGATGCCCTCCTGTCTGTCCAGCTCCCATTTGTCGAAGTGCACCTCTCTAATATTTTTGCTCGTGAACCATTCCGCCAGCACACTTATCTCTCCGATATATCGTCAGGCGTTGTAGTTGGTTTTGGACCACAGAGCTATTTTCTTGGACTGCGCGGGCTGGCGGAACGGCTGGGACAACCAGGTCAGGATTGTTTGCATCTGTGAACGCCGGATTATGCAAAGTAAAGTTGGTAAACGAGCTTGCGGAGTATGTTCCATTGCTAATTCACTTAGCATAATCAGAGTGTTGCCAGAAAACTCATCACCTTGTCGCCCACTTTAAAACGAGGGATTTCCAAACCGGCTGGAGCGAGCTTGCTAAGCGCTCATTCTTTGGTTGCCAGGTCCGCTTCAAGATAGACATGAGTTGCTTTAATGCTTTCGTGTCCACGCCAGAGGGAGAGAAAGAAATTGTGCCGTTTGTGATCGAACCATCAGCAGGCTTTCTGGTGCTTATTATCTTTTATGGCTGCAGTTGACTTCGTCTTTTCGTTTGGCTTATCCCCAGCACTGTTGCTATGTTCACTTGTGTGCTTTGGTCGGACATAGACTTCACGATGGGCATTGGAAGCACTGTTCCCAGTCTGAGCCACAGCATTCGGTCTTTGAGGTCTATCGAAACCACTCATGCCATTGATACCCCCGTGAAGTATAGAATGCCAGATAGTCCAAGCTAAATATACCCACCATTTAGCGTGTTTCTCAGAAAAAGTTTCACAAAATACAGTCAGTTGGCAAGCGAACACCCGTATTTATCGACTATCATCGATAAATATGAAACCAATAGTTTCCCGTCCTCATTTATCGCCGCCCGAATCGGAGCCTGTCGCACCGGGTCGCTTGCCAAGTGCGAAGTCCTTTGAGTTGTAGCAGGTGGGTTTCAAGCAGATACTGTCTTGGCAAAGGCGTTCTCAGCGAATAATTGCGCGATGAGCAAATTGGTTGCGCGAAAACTAAAATAATTGCGCGCAGCTTGTGATAATTGCGCGCAAAGGGACAAAAACAGCTTACAATTGGGAGTAATTGCGCGCAAACGCTAAATAATTGCGCGAAAGGAGCGTGCATGACGAAGCCGATACCAGCAGAAGGGTTCAACATCATCAAGGATGTCTTAAAAGCACACCCGAATGGCATAACGCTCACTTCTATTGCCGCAGCCTTACGCGTAAAGGTTTCGCGGCGAACACTGCAATATCGTCTGCGCCACCTTGTCGACAAAGGAAGGGCTGTTGCCGAGGGCAAAGGACGTGCAGTGAAGTATCGCTCGGCGGACTCAACAACCGCCCTTGCTATAGCGCCGGCAGAAGCTGAGTTGCTGCCGTTGTCAGAACAGGCAAAAGAAATTCGCCAGCTTGTTTCACAGCCGCTAACCAAACGGAAGATCGTCGGCTATAACAGAGACTTTCTTGATTCATACCGACCCAATGCAACTGCATATCTAACTGTTGCTGAGCGTACACGCTTACATGACACAGGTACTGTTCCATTCGCCAACCAACCTGCGGGTACATACGCGCGCAAAATCTTTGACCGCTTGCTTATCGATCTTTCTTGGAACTCAAGTCGTCTGGAAGGAAACACCTATACGAAGCTGGACACTAAACGCCTTATCGAGTTTGGCAAAGAAGCGGAAGGCAAAGATCGCATAGAGACGCAGATGATCCTTAATCACAAAGATTCAATTGAATTTCTTGTGAGTGCAGCTGACGAAATCGACTTCAACAGATACACTCTTCTGAACTTGCATGCCTTGCTTGCAAACAACTTATTGTCGAATCCCAAAGCTGAAGGCAGACTTCGCTTTATCGAAGTGGGCATCGAGCAATCTGCTTTTCAGCCTCTTGCCATTCCACAGCTTATTGAAGAATACTTCGAACAGATCTTGAACACCGCACAAGCAATCACAGACCCGTTTGAACAATCGTTTTTTGTCATGGTACAGCTGCCATATCTGCAACCTTTTGATGATGGGAACAAACGCGTTTCGCGGCTTGCTGCAAACATCCCACTAATCAAGGCGAATCTCATTCCGCTTACCTTCTTAGATGTGTCAAAGGATTTGTACACTCAAGCCATCCTGGGAGTATATGAATTCAACCGCATAGAGCTACTCAAGGATATCTATCTGTGGGCTTATCAGCGTTCAGCAGAGCGCTATGCCGCCGTTCGACAATCACTTGGTGAACCTGATCCATTCAGACTCAAACACAGAGAAGCGCTCCGTCAGGTTGTTGGGACAGTTATACGCAGCCAATACACCCGGGAAGAAACATTGAAGTATCTGGAGGTATGGAGCGCTGAAAATCTGCCGGCAGACGAACGTGAGAAATTTATTGAGGAGTCCGAAGACGAGCTTCTTGCGTTGCATGAAGGCAATTTTGCCCGTTATAAAGTT
This sequence comes from uncultured bacterium, assembly GCA_903835185.1. Classification (GTDB taxonomy): domain Bacteria; phylum Cyanobacteriota; class Vampirovibrionia; order Obscuribacterales; family Obscuribacteraceae; genus CAILLX01. Next base: position 24,236 of record CAILLX010000133.1, read on the forward strand.
CGTCCTTCTGAATTCGATGCATGGCGAAAAGTTTGGGACTAGTCGAAGCTGTATCCAGTCAGCCCTGGGCCGCCCAAGAGTCGATACGCTCAAGGACAGCAAATTACCCAATCTCAAAAAACTGCGTTTTTTCTACAAAGGAGCTCCAATCAGGATCCTATTTGCTTTCGATCCAAAGCAGCAAGGAGTAATCATTGTGGGAGGAGACAAAACAGGGGATAATCTAGTAGCAACATTCCCGAACTCAAAACCTGTGAAGATTTCCCATATTGGCGATCTTAACGAAACCGGCACAGACGAGGGCGGAGATGGGAAATTGGCGCAAGGCTAGGACACTTATCGGGCTGCGTTTCATCTTGAGACCTCAGCCTTTTCCCGCAAATGTGGAAGGATTGATCTGAATTTTTGTTTTTACGCATTTATTCTCCTCAGGAATCTAACCGGCCATAGAACCGTTGTCTTCGGCCAGCGCTGTCAGGGTTTTATTTCTCGCGAGGCAATGCGCAATTGTCGTTCATCACAAGAGACCAAAATAGGCAATTCGTATTTTCACCCATGACACCCTGAACTGGAGCAGCCATAATTCTTGAGGGCGCGATCTGTAGGGCAATACGAAATAAAAATGGCCGATATTATCCACGAGCGAAGCAAAGCAGCAGAGAGCTCTATTCTTGCTGACTTTGCTCGCTCTATTGCTTATTCCGCAGTAGTTCAGCCTCTAAATGGAGTAGTGCAACTGGGTGCCAAACTGTGCGGCAAAGACGTTGAGCAGTGGAGTTGCTTGCGTCCTGAGAATCCCGATAGCTGGGCGGCCAAAGTTGGCGGTGCTATCGGTATGGCTGTCGATTTCTGGGCAATTAACAAACTGACAGGCGGAGAGGCAGCACTGTCACAGATGCCTTCCCTGACCAAGTCTGTTAGTCGAGCGGCAACTGTTGGAGCTCTTTATGACGGACTTGCCGTGCCGATAGCCGATCCTCATGGCAGTTTGGCATCATTTGCCGCGCAAAGAGGGCAGAACGCCATCGTTGGCGGCCTTACATTTGCCTCTCTTGATGGAACATCTCGACTGCTGCCAGCGCTGCCTGGATTGAACAAGCTGGCTCGGAACAATACAATCTTTACACGCGGTCTATTCGGAGCATTATCTGGATTGCCGGCTGGCATTGTCAATGCTGAGACTCATTCGCTAGTTTTCCAACATCAGTTCACAACTAATGTTGGCAGTTCTATCAGGGACTTCTCAGTTATAGGTGGTGTGCTTGGAGTGTTGCCCCACACCGAGCGGCCAGATGCCAAAGAGTCAAGGCGCGCACAAGAGAGCAATGCTGTCCAACATGAGGAAACACCTACTGCAAAGCAAGCAACTGCCTCAGAGGCGACTCTGGGACCAGAACATGTTTCCTGGACTAAAAATCCGCAGGTGATTGCACGCCTGTTGCAAGCAGGCGATGCAAAGACTGCCGCCCAGCTGGCTTCACTTGTGTCTTCCCGCCCTGACTGGCAGCCGACTATCGAGCAAGAGGTTATACGCGGTGCCGCTCCGCAACTGCTCCGCAGCTGGGACAGATTGAAGGCGCTTACTGGGCTCGCAAAGCACATTCAGCTAGACTCACCGCTCATGCAGAAGATTTTTGACAGCGAAGCAACTGATAGATTCGCTATGCAGAAGATGGCTGCATTCATAAACGCGGATCCGGCAACCAGACTACCTCTTTTAGAACGTGAGGCAGCAAAAGGGAAAAGAGAGCTTCTCGGGGCAGATCGTCTCTCCGGTCTAGCCAAACTGGAGGAGTACTTCCAATCAGACAACAAGACATTGAAGCACATTCTGCAAATGGAGAAAGCCGATGGTTTGGACCTAAAGCAACTGGCAGAATTCATAGACCTGGATCCCAAAAATTTCGCACCTTTTATAGCAGGGCGCATTCAGGCAGGAGAAACGGACAGCGAGCTGGGTGAATACGTTGCTTATTCTCATCCGTTCGGAAGCCTGGCTCAAGCTTTTTATGACGACATACCAGCCCTCTTGCGCATTAGACAACTAAAGAAGGAACTTGACCTTGAACACCTGATGAAGTTTGTTGATATCGACACGAGTCAAGGACAAGGCATGGCATCCACGTGGGTAACAGCCGAAGGTCGTCGCAGTCTGGTTTCCCGAGAGCTACGCCGCGGAGCCACTGCAGATCAGCTCAATTCGTATTACCGCATGCGCGGGCTCGAGCAACTCGAACGTGAATTTCCACCAGGCTCTGATATGCACAATCGGCTACTAAGAATGGAAGCGCGTGACGGTTTGAGTCTCTGGAACCTCGGCAAGTATGTCGGCGATTGGACAGAAGCACGCGCTACCGCTGTGAAGCAAGAAATAGAGAACGGCGCTCCAGTCAAGCAGATCGAGGACCAGGTTAAACTTGCCGCTTTCCCCACAGATGTCGCTGTGAAGCTGTCCAAACAGGCAGGTCGAGGCACAGTACAAACCGATGAACTTGTCAGTGCTTTGCTGGACTTACAGACTGGACCTTACATGCAACAACTTGTACGAGTGCATGTGGAAAAAGGTAATGTTCTGACCACAAAGGATTTAGAGCGCTTCGGCAACGAGGCACGACTACTCTTTGAGTCCAAGGCACCACTGGCTACGAATGTCGAGAGCTGGACACCGCAAAGCCGTCTGCGTTTGCCAACCGAGACAGACCGCACTGTCGCTCATATGGCTTCTAGCGTGAGGCAAGCTGCCCAGGGCATAATGGACAGCCTGCCGCCCAATAAAAGCATGGTACTACTCGGGCGTGATATGGGTCCTCTGCTGGCCATATTGAGAGCTTCCGGGCGTGACGTGCGCTATTTCCTCTGGAGCCGCTCTCAGAATGGGGATGCAAGCACAGCTGCCCAATGGCAGAAAGAAGTGCCACCGCAGGCAGTGGTAATCGATGCCGGCTTATCCGGAAGTATTTTTGACAATATCCGCAAAACGGACGCTAACATTGAGCCATATCTCATGCAAAGCGCAGGACGCTATCCTCAATTCCCAGTCAATATGGACGTAGCCGCAAATGATGTCGAGCTCTTTCCGAAATTAACAGGACGTAGCTTGGGCTTCAAACCGGACGGCACTGCCATTGCACCAGATACAAGCTTGGATGCTCAGGATTTTCACGACGCCAATCATAGACAGGAAGCCGTGCAATACAATTCCCAGCTCTTGCGAGATCTCGGACTGTCTGATTGGTGGGTATGGCGGTATCAGACCTTTACCGGCATAGCCCCATCCGAGCGCATTGGCATTACAGACGGACAGAAGCTGGCTCAAGAATATTCCAGAATTAAAGATCTGCGCAATAGCTCGCAAGCGCACTAGTTAAGTCGGTAGGCACAATCAACCGGGAGCGTAAACAGCTAGCTCCTGTCCTCAAGCTAGCACCAGAAGGAAAAAGTTCTCAAAAGCCAGCCAGGTACGAGACCCAGCTAATTTCCCCAAAGCTATATGCATGTTTTGCACGCGTCGTCGCCATCCCTCATCCTTTCATCACACCTTAATAGCTCTGCCACTTTGATTTGTTTACGGTCTGCGCCAGGCGCCCAGAACTGCCTGTACATGCTACGATATTTATGTTACTACAAATTGCAAGCAGGCAACTACTAATGGCGTTGGAAGACAAGCAAAAGACAACAAATATCAGCCTTCGCATCCCAGAGGAGTACAGAAAGCGCTTGCAGCTGCAAGCCGACAAGAAAAGTATAAGCTTCAACGCACATCTTCTGCGCATTCTGGAAATACATCTGATGAGCTCCGGCTTCGGTCCAACTTCACTCACTTCAGCCAGCGGAAGACTGTTTCAGATCAGATGTGAGCCATATCTGGATAATGTAGATGAAACTACCTGGGCTTTCTTTGTCGACGAGCCTAAATTTGAGAAAGAGCGTGCCTATTATCTGATCGGTATAGGACGAACAGTTTTGCGAGACTGGCAGGTAAAAGATAAAGTGACAGTATCCAAAGAAGTGGGACTGGCACTTCTTAACTTTTATAACCGCCAGGGTATGGAAATAGATAAACTGAGCTGGAATCAATATACAGGACCGGAGGCTGATGGGCGCCGCATCTTGCAAGTAGCAGAGTTACCAGAGACACTGGAGCAGTTTTTAGATCTCCTGATAGCGGGCAGCTGGACAGACAGGTTTGTCCAGCAATTGGACCAAAGTCAGGATCTTCGCCGCGGTCGGCCAGAGTCGGCTTTGTACCGCTAAATCGACAGTGGCAGTTGCTTGAGAAGCAATCTGCAAAGACAACAAGAAAGTGATCGAATGTTTCAATGCTCACATACACAGGTGCTAGCCTAAATACCGTTCACTTAAGCCGCTGGAACAACTGCAGGGGCGGCTCGCGAGCCGCCCAGAGGGCGCGTCCCGACGCGCCACTACGCCCGTTGGTGCGAGCCTGGTTACTACAGGAGTATTATATGAATAGTAGTGGAACAACACTGGTCAGGAAATGCCAGTCACGGTGCTGCTGCACGACAAGCATCCGGTGAGCGTATGTCGAAGCTATGGCGCATCTTATCTATAGACGGTGGCGGGATCAGAGGATTGATACCGGCCACAATTCTTTCTGTCATTGAAGAACGCACAGGCAAACCGATTGCTCAGCTTTTCGACATAATTGCCGGCACATCGACCGGAGGTATTCTGGCGCTGGGACTGACCAAACCGGACCAGTGCGGTCACCCTGAATTTGCTGCCCGTGCTCTAAGAGACGCTTATGAGAAGGCAGCCCCCCACATCTTTCACAACCCAGCGTCCTGGTGGGAAAACCTGTTGCGTCCAAAGTATGTCTCATCATCTGGTATTAACCAGGTCATGCAGCGCTACTTTGGTGATGCCAGATTGAAAGACGCGTTGACAGACATTCTCATCCCCTGCTACGACATAGAGCACCGCTCGCCACACATATTTAAGAGTCACTGGGCAAGACGACAGCAGCAGTATGATTTCCCTATGAGCGACGTGGCGTGCGCTGCTGCCGCCACACCAACTATGTTCGAGCCTGTGCGCTTGGCCAGACCTGGTGCTGGCGGGCATATGTCACTGGTAGACGGCGGAGTCTTTGCCAACAATCCGTCACTGCTTGCCCTGGCTGAATTAAACAGAATGTTCGCAGCCAAAGATGACGATTTCCTCGTCGTCTCCCTGGGAACTGGCGAATCGATGGAGATGATGACACGGAAGTATTTCAGCGATTGGGGTTATGTTCGCTGGTCAATCCCGATGATTGAGCTCGTCTCTGAAAGTGGCAGCGAATCTGTGCATGAACAGATGCGTTATCTGCTGCCGGCAACCGAATATCAACGATACTACCGCTTCCAGGTCGACCTGCCAGACAACGTGTATTACCCGCTGGACAATCCGTCCAAGAGAAACATGAGCGGACTGGTTAACGCAGCCGAAGAGCTGCTTGCTGACAGGCAGACTGAAAAGGAGATTAATACGCTCTGCAAACTGTTGTCTTCGAGCCAGCAACAGCAACAGTATGTTGAACTGCTCGAGCGGATTAATCAACAGTCCCGCGCAACAATACCTGTCGAAAATAATCTAGCACTAGATATGCAAGCCTGCTTTCAAGACGATGGACTGGGAAGGGAACCGGCTTATAAAACAAATTCATCTCGTCCTGGAAAGTTAAACTCCTGCGGTGAGAGTAAATACAAGCTGGTCAAAGGAACCTGTCAGCCGGCAACAGCGGAGAGCCTCAGTGTGTATGAATCTGCCTGTCTCTCACGGATTAAAGATTGCAAGGTGGTGCTTTGCTACGCTGAAGAAGATCTTGACGTAGCTCGCCCACTTGCTGATGCTCTGGCAACAAGGGGAATTAAGACAGTATTTGAGAAGTTCGGCACACAACCAAAGGAGAGCATTCGCCGCCTTGTATCACACGCAGCAGAGAGATCTCTTATCAGCATTGTCGTTCTCAGTCCGGCATTGTTGAAAAACACCTGGGCATCAAAGCCGCTTGAATGGCTCTACTCCAGAACACTTGGTGGGAAAAACGTGATCCTGCCGGTGATGCACAAGTTCGGGCAGAAGGATGTGGCATCTCTAGCACGCCATCTCCGCTGGCACAAAATGGCGTTAAAGTACTGGGAGTATCTGCTGGATCCTGCAGAAGGCACTACAGCGGCCGGAATTGCACCATTGGCTAACCATCTGGCTGAGGAGATAAAGCTCTGGCTGGCAGCAGGGAACCAGAACACCAGCAACTGTGATCTGCAAAGCGAGGACATCGTAACAGCTAGCAGTGCCACTAATGGAGAGCCAGCACACAACCCAAACAATGTCACTCTCAAGGAATCTCAAGCTCCACCTGTCCAGTGCGCCATGACAGACGAGTTCTAAAAATTTTGTCTTTAGCGATCTGGCGTTAACGCAGTTGCATCGCTTATCCTGACAGGTGGGTGATTATCTGTTTGAACGATAGCATCATGAAGTTTAAAGCGAGAGATGAGCCATGGAGTATAGGTGCCACGACGCTCCATCATCAGCTGCAAGACAACAGAATTAAGACGCGGCAGAAGGCTTGCCACCTGCTGGCGAGCCATTTTATTACCGGAAGAAGTGACAACCTCACCTGCATCACGCGGGAAGAGGCAACGAATAGTCTTAGCTATCTCAGCATCCTCCGGCTTAAGCAGCTGCGGCTTTACCAGTCCAGGCTCCAGAGATTGTCTTAAGCGCCAGGAGAAAGCTTTATTCTTGTCTATGTCAGGATGGCTGACAAACTTCTGCAATGACATCTCATCCATTCGCTCGCCAAAAGCCATTGGTACAGGCAGAAGCAAAGGACTGTATACACTCGACTCAAAAGTGAGCGGCAGATCAACAGCAAAACAGACCGGCTTCTCCCAGGGCAACAGATAAGGAAACTGCTTTGGCACTTTGCTGGCTGTCACCCGGCCTACTTGACAGCGGCACCCGAGCATGAATGTCAGATTGGGATCCAGCCCTGAACCCAAGTTGAGATAACCACCATAACCACCTTTGGGCGGGCAGGAACATGTCACATCACCAAAGAAAGGGATGATTGCAGTTGTGTTACCTGCTTGAACTGCTTTTACAAACGCCAGCCCTGTCTGCTCAGGAGCAACGCCCAGCCTGTCAGAGTAGAGAACAAAAAGTACGACAGCGCCACAAAAAGCAAAAAGAAGAAGATAAAGCACTTTCATCAACAACCCACCCTTTGGCGGCAAACACTAAGTTATACTACTGCTGACTTCTACTTTTGAGGAGCTTCTCAGTAATGTCAACGCTGTCAACAGGGACTCTGGTGCTGTTTGCACTCGCTGCGCTTATAGCGTTTCTTGTACCTTTTATCCGGGAGGCTGCCTACAAGCAGCTGACCTGGTTGCCGGAATGGCAGGCTGTAAAGCGATTTGCTGCAGTCCTTTTACCGTTCTTGCTATTAGCTTTATTGGCGCAGTATTTTAAGATTGCTGCCGGTGATGCTCTTCGTTATTTAGCAGCCGGGGCACTTGTGCCATTTTTCTTAGCCCGCTTAAGCCTGCCAGCACGCCTCAATGGAATCATCCTCCTTGCTATGACTGTGGCACTTACTTGTCTTGTCAAAGATGCAACCGCTGTCCCTGCCTGCTTTGCTCTTATCTGCGGGGCAGCTGTATGGAAAGTAAGCGAGAACCTGCTCATAGGAGCAGTCTCTTCAGTAGAAGATATTCTGCCAGCGCTTATCTGGCTGGTAGGAGTCAATTGGGTAAGGACAGCCTTGCCAGAAGCTCAATGGTTGTCGCATGACGGAATCCTGCTAGCAACTCTGTCTGTAGTGCTCATAATAAGGACAGTGCAAAACAGGTTTGTCTGCTTAGACAAGCTGTTTGTCAAGCGGATCCTTTTAGCAGTAGCAGGAGGAGCAGGAGTTCTTCTTGTCATGAACAAGCTGCTGCTCTTGCCGCTACAAAACTCTCTTTGCCCGCTAGCTGCTCTAATTGGAGCCGGAATTCTAGTAAGCTATCTCTTGGAAGGTTTAAAGAGTACAGAGGCGCCAAGCGGACAATCACAGCTCACTTCCGCAGTAAGCATACTTGTTCTTGTAGGTATTTTGACTCTTGTATCAACACGCCTTTTTGGCAATTTCGGGCTGCTGGCAGTAGCTCCAACTATGCTTTTAGGTAGTGCCGAAAGCTTTGCTCACCCGGCAGCACTATTCCTGGTGGCACGCGGTTTGCTTCAGGGTTATACATTGACATATGTGCAAAATGTCACAGGAGTCAACCTGACTCACCCTTATACAACAGCAGCTCTTTTTGCCGGTTTTCTACTTTCCGGACTGGCAGTCGCTACATTGCGCGATATAAGTCAGAGACGCTGGTGCGTGACAATCATACTGGCGGCAGGCGGCTTAACTCCTCTCTTGTCTAACTTCTTCCTGCACGAAGAGCCTACCGGCAGCCTCTTGATCTCAACCACAACAGCAGCAGTAATGCTGGCAGCGCTTGGACCGGCTCTCTGCCGCACCAATGTGTCACAGCAATCCAACCTCCTTTTGCTACCGCTGCTTATGACCGCTTTTGCTCTCTGGAGTCACGAATTAATTGAGCTGGGTAACGCCGGCACTGGCGTTGACAAGATAGTAATTCTTCTCTATTGTGCCACTGCAGTAATAGTATTCTCCGGACTGCTTTACTGGTTGTTCTCCCGCTTAGCGAGGCAGCAGGTAGAGGTCGCGGGAGACTAGCTGCTGGATGTTACCATCTGTGCGAAACACATCCACAAGCAGCTTTTCATCTGTCCTGCAACGCACAAATGTGTGCACACTATCTGCTGCTGGCAGGCAAGCAAAACGACTGCTCAACAGCTGAATTGTAAGTGCACTGCGATCCACCCGACAAGCAATCATGACAGGATTGCCTGTACTGTTCAAAAAGCGTAGATCACAGCGCCCGTACCAGACAGTAGCATCTAACCCGGGCGGCACAGTATGCACAGGGCGTGTGTGAGCAGTTCGCTCTGCAATCACCAGTCCACCTGCTAACACAGTTTGATAAAGAGCAGATGAGAGGCAACAGATGCCCCCACCAACAGAATGAGTGGTCTGGGCGCCTATATAAGTGCCGGCTGAACAATAACCACGTTCGACAGTGCGCGGACCGACTCTAGCGTTAAAAGAAAAGACCGCTCCGGGAGCCAGGACTGTCCCGTCTATAGCATGTGCTGCAAGGCAAATATTAGTCCTCTGAGCAGAACTGAGCTCATTTACAGAGACACTCTTTGAGACAAGAGGACGGGAAAACGGATCGAATAGCCACAGACTGAGCAGAAGCAACAGCGGCACAAGCCAGATAGAATGATCTGCCAGCGATACTGTCCTGCCACCGAGCCGGGCTGCCACATCACATATAAATGCATGCATTTTGCCTCTGGAGCCGTACCTGTTGGTCTCTCCCGCTCCCACGTCACCTCCTGCCGTCACTCTACAACTTTTAAATAATCCAGAGGTGAATAAGCTCGCACCCGCTTGGTGTACATACCTTCAACTGACATCGGGTTGATCTGGAAGGTACCGGGCATCTCGAGACGCACCAGAGTCCAGAACTCATGTTTGCCAGCCGGCAGGCTGGTCACGAAAAAGACAATGCGGTCATCCAGGATATCCTGATGTGTCCACCACAAGTCGCCCCAGTCACCAGTAATGCCAGAGGCACCGCTACTGCTGGACTCCACCATCTCTTTGCGTGAATCATCTTCCACTACTTCCGCACCGCTGGGCAACGCTGCTTCCAATATGACGTAGGGCAAACGTACTGGCGCCTCGACATTGACCTTCATCAGCACAGTCTCGCCTGCATGTATTACATGATCAGTGATTGCTTCAGTGTTGTAATGAATTGAGCCGTCCGACTTGACAGCATTTGGCTTCAGCCTGAAGAACTGGCGCTCCAGGTGAACGCCTTGCGGCATTGATTTTTCAACAGCCTGATCACCAGGCAACAGATGTCGCATATAAGTAAGCAGGCTTGAATAGTAGAGTCGCCCCGGACCTGTCTTCTTAAGCAGCAACTCAGCCGGTGAGCTTGGCACTGGAACAGCAAGAGTCTCTTCAGGAGCATACGCACTGCGCTCGCCAAAAGTCAGGTTGGTCAAAGCGGTGCCTGCTAGTGTTGCAACCAGGGAGAAGTCCGGCTTTCCGTGCGAGCGTGCTTTCAATTCCTCATTAAGGAGGGCTACAAAGACCTCTGCTGTGGTCTTTGTATTCCCCCAGCCGTCGCGGTCACGGTTAAGCAGAATCCAGTTCTTTATCGCTTCAATCTTATCGGAGGCACCAGGTTCAGCAGCTAGAACAGCCTCAAGCGCCAGTGCTGTTGTCTCAACTCCTGTAAAACGGTAGCTGTATGGCACAAACTCCCCAGAAGCACTCCTGGCACTGAAGCGCTTAAGCAATGACTCACGGTGATCCCAGTCCATCATATTGTCATTAACGTAAGCCAGGCTAATGAGCCGTTTGTAGAAGAGGTTAGCGTTGGTGCTATCGCCGCTTTGCAAGCAGGCTCTGGTCAGACAAGAGAGCGCCTCCGGTGTCAGTTTTCTGTTTACTGCCTGCAGCTGCTTCACCATTGCCGTAGCCGGGTGCTGCCCATAAAGACTCATGACATGCACAGCTTTAGCAATATCAATATAAATTTCCTGCTCTGAATAATCGTTGCGTAACAACTTAGGATCATTAAGCTGCTTGAACACAGCTGGTAACGACCTGGAAAGCCAGTTAAGCGCTTTGTTTGTCCTTGACTTGTCGACCTCCCGTCCACACTGTCTGAGCAGGTAATAACCCTCCAGAACGTGCGCAGTTAGATATATGTTGGAGCTGTCATTTTCCCACCAACCCCAGCCGCCATCGCTGTGCTGATAGTCATCCAGTTTCTTCACAGAAAGGTCATAAACTTTCTTGAACTTCTCTGACATCCCTTTATCCAGAGGCACACCAAGAGCTTGATTTAAGCGGATGGCAACTACTGACGGCATAAGGCGACTCATAGTCTGTTCTGTGCAACCGTACGGATAGTCGATGAGCTTGCTGAAATTGCCTAAAACAGGTCCAATTGATGAAGCTGCCAGCGAAAGTTGATATTTTGCTGTCGCAGGAACAGCATCGCGGGAGAGCCCAACAGGCAGAACAGCCTCGCTAGAGTCCAAAGACAAAACGCCAGATTTGGCTGCAAAAGCCGGCAGACCAAGAGGACGCACCGGGATTTTGCGTTCAATGGCATCACCTGCTGTCTGCCCTACTGCCTTGCAGAAGATAGTGCTTTGTCCAGATCCAACAACCTTAATAGGCCACTCTATACGCTCAGCTGCTTCAGGAGCAATGCCACGATCTTGCACAAGCGGCTTGCTCACCTCGAACTGAGGCGGAGACTCCAGAGTCACTTTAACTTTTTGAGTCTTGTCTGTGTAATTGTGTACAACAGCGCTGATGACACCAACATCACCTTCAGTAAAGAAACGTGGCAGAGCAAGTCTTAAAATTAAATCTTGCGTAGAGACAATCTTGCTTATAGCCGCACCCACATTAACAGCCAGATCGATACCACGTACTGTGGCACGCCAGGTTGTGAGATTATCGGGCAACTTGATGGTAGCAGTTGCTACACCGTCAGAATTAGTCGTGAGCGCCGGAACCCAGGCAGCTGTATCGCGAAAGTCTTTCCTGACCCTGGGTTCAATCTTGTCCGGACCTCCAGAGTATTGTTCCGGGAAGGAGCACAAAGTATTGACACTATTGTATTTGCGGCTGTAGAAAAACTTCTGGATATTTTCGGCTGTTTCAGCACGAATGGCATAGATGCTCTCATCCACTACACCCAATGACACTTCTGTATTGGGTGCCGGTTTGCCATTGGCAGAAGTGGCATGAATAGTGTATTTGACACTGTCGCCAGGTTTGTACTTTGTCTTATCTGTTTCAACTGTTATGGTCAAGAAATGCTCTGCAGGAGAGACCTTAATCATCTTTGATTGAGTATAGAACTGACGATCAGGTGCTACGACAGCCACACTGACAAAAACATCAGGCTCACATTCAGCTTTAATAGGCACCTCAACCAGCTGTGCAGTCGAAGTCATAGGAACAGTTCTATAGTTGAAAATATGTGATCCTTCTATCGAAACTATCGCCTCGGCTCCTTCAGTGCCTGTAAAAGGACCGCTAACCATCACCTTAGCTGTCTCGCCAGGCTTATAAATACTCTTGTCCAGCCTGACAGTGAGGGGCTCTTGATGAGCATCTTCACCGGCGAGCATATAAGGTGCAGACTGGTTGGCAATCCACAAGCTACTTTCGTCATAGACTATATGCCCGCTCTGGTCCACAGCTTGAGCAGTCACGTAATAAGTATCAGTCGGTAAAGCACCTTTGGTAGGGAAAGAGAGATGTCCCCCTCCGCGTTCATCTGTCGCGATTGTGTACTCCTTTTCAATTTCACGAGCACGATAGCTGTGTGCAGCTGCATCCCACGGCCAGCGTACCAACCGCACAGTCACCTTCTGATTAGCCACCGGTTTGCGATCATAATCGACTGCGTTAAAGTCGATAGAGAGCCTCTGTCCTGATTTGACAACTGATGAGGTAGGCTGCACAAATACAGCGAAATTACCTGCCGTGACAGTTGCATAGCCGCTGGAAATCACACTCATACGGCTCAAATCAGTAACTTCAGCTTCAATCTTATAACGCTTATCAAGATACTGGGCGCCAAACGGATGAGATGTATCCGGCTCAATTGGCTGTGAATCAAAAGTAATTGTTGCTACACCGTTATCGTCTGTCTGGGCGTAACCTTCAGTGACAAAGTTGTTGCCATAACTGTCGTAATAATAGGATGAACCGCCATCCTCTTCGCCCCAGTCATCGAAATAACCGTAATAGCTTGGTCGTGCCATGAGGCGATAACGAGAAGACCAGTCTGTTGAAGAGTAGACTGAATACTTCACGCGAGCATTGCGTACCGGACCGCCAAAATAATATGTAGCATGCACGTGTGCTGTCACTTTCGCACCTGCCACCACTCGCGGTTGCGCCGGCAACACTTCCACTTGATATTCTGGTTTGCGATACTGGCTGACTTCAAAGCGTTCATAAGCTTTAGAGCCGTCAGGATAAGTAAACGTCACCTGGTAGGCTCCTGTCTTGCCCTCATCAGGAATATTAATTGTCCCGTTTACAGTGCCATGATCGTTGGTTCGCAGATGTTGTTCAGTAAGTTTGTTATTGTCAGGATCTTCAACAACTGCTTGCACAGTAAGTCCTGTTTTGGGAGTCTTGTACCCAGCTGCTACCGACTTGCGGATAATAGCTTTATAACAGACTGTCTGTCCAAGTCTGTACACTGGGCGATCTGTATAAAAGTAGGTTTGATAACTATCTGCTCGATTAGAAAAATACCAGGCAGCTCCATAAGCATGCTGGTTGCCGATTGTGCCTACCACCATCAAATTCCGGCTCTCGTCACCTTGCGGACTGGGGAGCGAGACAAAGCCATCGACAGCTGTGACCCCGGTTGCCATAGGCTTACCTACTGCTGACTGACTGACCAGATACATGGAAACTTTTACGCCTTGTTTAGCATGCAAGCTCCGCAGGTCAACTGCACGCACCAGCGTGCGATCAGGAGCTTGCTTAATCACCAGCCCTATGTCTGTGACAGCAAACCACATAAAGTTGCGGTCAACCTTACCCTCCATATTGGTCAGCTCTGCTACAGCAAAATAATCGCCTGGGGCAAGCGGCTTCGTAAGCTTAAAGTCAGCACGAGCAGAGTCGTTGTCATCCAGAGAGAGCTCCCTGGACAAAGTGGCTACAGGAGCTCCAGCGGCAATAAAATTAACTACTTCAGCTCCGGAGCGGTAGAACTGCAACTCAGCTGAAAGGTCAAGCCCGTTGTCTCCCCAATCTCTTTCTGTTAGCAAAGAAAGAAAGTCTTTACGATATAGTTTCACCTTGGCGTGCATACCGCCGGAGGCGTTCAGCCAGAAGTGCGGCAGCTCGGCTGTTGTAAACACACGTGTATTTGAAGCAACAGTGACAGACGGCTGAAGAACATTCATGGCAATAGTCTTGGGCAGAGCAGTCGTTTTGCCTTCGTCAACAAAAATGCCGCTTTCATGCTCAGTTGAGTAGCCCGGTGCATGTGCTTTTAAAGTGTATTCACCTACAGGCAGGTGGTCTATACGGAAGGATCCATCTGGTGTCACCCAGACACCACGTTCTATCGTCTGGTCACCGCGTGGTCCCTGAGCCACTGCATAAACTTTGTTTTGCCGAATGTCATAAGAAAAAAGATGGAAGTCTGTCTTTTCAAGCGCAATCCGCCCGGCAAGAGATCCTGTCGGTTTAGCCAGGCTCAAAATTAAGATGCCAAAGAGAACGAGCTTTAATAATGTCAAGTAGACCGGTAAGAAAATATCTTTTTCGCTCTTGACCAACGACTTTGTTTCACTGGTAGACATCGGCTCTTATCCTGTATAGCTGGCACGGTTCGCCAGGACGGATCCCGGCTTTCAATTTACACTTAACAAGCTGGTAGTAAGCGTCGCGCGCTTCCCCAGGCAAAAGGATACCTGACTTACCGCCAGCTCTGACCATCAGTCCGTCAGAAAGCGGGTTCTGCATTTCGATACTATGTATCGGCTCAACTGCTTTGACAACAGTGACCTGCACTTTGAGCTGCTCCCATTCACCACTACTGATAAGGCGGAAGCGATAATCATGTGTTAACGCTGCCACAGTGGCATAAACAGTAGCAGCAACTAGGTCTTTATGCACTGGAGTTAAAGATCCCCAGCAGGCTCTTGACTGCCCTCTTCGCGATAATGTGACAAACAGTCCGCCCTGCTTGCTCGCACTTTCGCCCGCCGGAAACTCCTGGATTAACTTTGCCAGAGAGCCCCTCTTGAGCCTGTCGCTAGCAAAGTAGTACTCAACAGTTCGTCTGGCCACCTGAGTAAGTGTGACCGAAGGCAGTGCCTGGACTGATGAAGACAGCAGCAACAAACAGGCTAGCACTGATGTGACAGCATAAACTCTCGAAAGTCCAGATAATTTTGTCACTTCTGCTCCCACCAGCTAAACTGATCTGAGCGCACAGATGGTGCCACCAGGACCACGGTCGCTACTCGTGTAGATGAGCAGGCTAACATGCCGCAGCCTCTAAGACAACGGCTGCATCGCCGTCGACTCCTCGCTGTATGCTGGTAGCTTAGAACAAACACTGGCGGGATAACAAACAATGGGTGCAGATGAAAACAATGATAGATATTCTACAGGCCGGCGGCAGTTTCTGAAGCTGCTTTTCGGAGTCGGCAGCACAATTGAAACCAAGCCAGCCGAGGCTAGCAGATCCATTCCTGGAAATTTTTTCTGGGCAGATCTCAAGAGTGGACAGATAGGTTTTCCAACCGGCTGTTCACTGCCTGCTGCACTGCCTGGATCTTTAATGAAACTGCCAGCAGCAGCAGCTATTCGCAATGAACACCTCTTGCCTGAAAACACCACGTTTGAGTGTACCGGCACAATCACAATTCACCAGAAGAGATACAACTGCCAGATTGCCCATGGGGTCTTAGACCTGGCTCAAGCGATTGGGCACTCTTGCAATGTTTTCTTTGCCCAGGCAGCTGAGTCGCTCGGCTGCGCTACATTCCTCTCGTATGCTTGCCGATTCGGACTGGATAGAGCAGTAGCTGGATTTGCCTCCGGACCTTTCCCGGCTGAGTGCAGAGGCACCACTCAACAATATGTGCTTGGCTTATCTGAAGATTTTCAACCGCACGCCTTGCAAATTCTGCAGATGAGCGCTCTTATTGCCACCAGAGGTCGCCTCCCATCCCTCCACAGCGCAGAGGATCCAAACCCTGCTTATGTGTCGCCGGTTCTCCATCTCAAAGATTCCACCTGGGAGCTGCTTAGTCACGGTATGCAACTGTCCTGCCGGATGGGTACTGCTCACGCTCTCGATCCAGGCAACAAGCTTCACCTGGCTGTAAAGACCGGTACCGCTCCTTATGGCAAAACTTTTCAGTCATGGGCAACAGGTTATTTCCCGGCAGAATCTCCACGCTATGCATTTTGTGCCCGAGCACAGGTAGGTACCAGTCAGACCAGCGCTGTGCCGCTTGCTCACCAATATCTCTTTGCAACGAACTGGCCCTGAAAGCTGGTTCTGCCTCAATTGTGAGTTCCGAGGCAAAGCCGGTCAAACATGTCTGAACGGCTTGCCTCTGATGCTACCATACGTCGACTACACGCCAGGATACCGGCATGGTTCTGCCAGTGTTACAGTTGCTTCCAGGTTCCACATGGAGCTAAGATGTTATTCAGTTCAAGCAAGCAGGATCAGTTATTCAATTGGACGCAATAGCACAGCCAGAACCGGCATGCCAATAGCTGCAGCTTTCAGCAAGGAGAAAGCTTTTCAATGAACTGTTTTGAGTTGATATGAGCGACGAAGAGTCCATAAAGCAAAACTGTTTTCTTGTTGGTTATGCACTTGAGCAACGGCAGTGCGACCTGCAGTACTCAAAGCAAACTCAGAAAATTAGCGAGTTTTGCAGTCAAGCCAATTACAACCTGATTTTTACTGAGCTGGAAGTTGGCGTCACCAAAAATATTTGCCGCGCCGGTCTCTGGCGAGTGACACGCGCCCTAGTCTGCTACCAGTGCGAACCCGATTTCATGCCTGTTTCTTTTGATGTCGACGCCTGGGTGCAGCGTGCCATGATGCCATGCCGGTGCGCTGAGCCTCTTTCTGTCGACGGACTTGTGGTCACTTCAATCAATTCAATCTGCAGCGAACCAGTTGTTGGGTCCACATATGCTCTCAATCTGGCCAGAGCCCGTAAACACTTATTTGTCATCGACAAGTTGCGCTGTGTCAGCTGCTGTAATCCTGCTGCCGACCCATTGCTGGGCGGCAAGACGATACTGCGCTGAAAGAGCTCTTTCAGGACAGCAATCAGTTCCGAGATGACTGGTTACGAGCGAGCAGCAATGCGTTTTCTGTTTTGTACAACAGGCTCACCCTGAGCAGCCTTTTCGTTGGCAAAGCGCCAGTATAGTTCGAAGGCGTACCAGAAAAGTACGATAGGCGAGATACTCATAAAGGCATCTTCTGCACCTCCCCGCCGCCAGCGCAACACGCCAGCTGCCATAAAAAGCAACGGAACTACTGACTTCAGGTCTAACGCATGACTTGTGGCCGAAGAAAGATGCCCGTTGGCAGCTGTGACCATATCCTTGACAAAATGCCCCACAGTTGCCAACCCGCCTGTCTCCACATCCGCGTCATCAGCAACAAGAGACTCTAAAATGTCGCCGGAAGAGTCTGTCAGTGTCTTTTCTATAGCAGCAAGGATGCCTGCCTCTTCGTCGTGATGAATGAGAATGCTGCCAGTGCCATAATCCAAATCTACGCCGTTGACGCCAGGAGTAGTTCGCAACGCATCGGCTGCATTGTCCAGCTCCTGAACAGATCGATATTGCTTAGGTACTCTCAGTCGCGTACGCATGGGCAGATGGTGCACTACACCTTTTGACCGCACATTTAGTCGTCCAACCATTTAATTCACCCCATCACTTAACGACAATGCCATGAAGATGTTCTGACTTCTCAGAAGCAGGCATCTTCATGGCTGCCTGCTTCCTGTTACGCTTCTTCCTTGTGCGTATGCTTCTTAGCATGACCTTTACGCTCGGACTGGACTTCAGCTACAACATCTGTAGCCTCTTCGCGCACTTCAGAAACAATCTCTTTGACACGTTCGCTTACAACGAGCCCGGCCCGAATGACTCCTTTAGCTGCAGTGCGTAAGAACTTGCGCCCGCCTGGCATAACAAATAGCACAACAGCTAGTAGTCCCCAACGTCCCGTGACAACTCCGAACAACTCTTCTAACATAATCCAACTCCTTTATATGGCAGCCGCCAAACTTGATACGAATGAAGCGCAAGTAAGCAATAAACTGCCTCTCAGGACTGCCTGCGCAGCAATCGTTAAATTGGCGACCACATCCTCCCCCAATCTAACAGGAATTCTCGCAATATCTGTATCTGCTGTCTACGAAACGAGCCTTATTCTAATGAACCTCTTATTTTAATAAAGCTTGTCTTTCTATAGAACAGTGCAATCGATACCAAGAGGGCATCCAGTTACGCTCCTATGACAACTCAAGAAACCTGTTATTGACATCAACCCAGCGACTATCACGCAAGGAGATCGAGGACACTCTGGATAATCGAAGTGCAAACTGATAGATTCGCTAATGGAGACATTTACTGACTTCGGCAATAAGGAGGCAGCAATGGTTCGAGCCTTTACAACTGCAGCAGATTCTTTATGGTCAATTGACCCTGCGCACACCAAGCCTGCTGATAATGGCTAGGAGAGGACGGCTAGCTCAGTTCTTAAGCATTGCCTTACTTGTTCTGAACGCCTGTGCCACTGCCTGCGGTGCTCAACAAGCAACTGTCGCTGTCAGCCTGTTTGATGCATATCAGCCAACTGCCACTCTCTTTGTAGAAGGTCCATGTGAACTAATCGTCCCATTCCATCGAGGAGTTCCAACTGGTTTGTATAAAGTCTCAGTTGAGAAGAACGGTATTGCTGTGACTCCGGTACGAGCCAGTTCGCCACAGCTGATAGCTGGTGCAAGCAAAGTGGTTTTCACCGGTGCAGGACACGCACTGCTCAGCTTGCGCCACCCCGCAGTAATGGTAAAGCGCCACTATCATGGTGCCGTTGAACTTACCGTAAGATCTGATCGCAAACTCAAAATTAACAATTCTCTTCCAATCAGAGATTACGTCAGGTCGGTTGTAGCAAGCGAGACGCTGCCAAACTGGCCGCTGGAGGCACTCAAAGCTCAGGCAGTGCTCACTCAAACAAGGCTATTCCGTTATCTTCCAGGAGACGAGCTGGGTGATACAACGCAACAAGAGGTCTATCTTGGAAGCGGGAACGATCGCGCTGACATTGCCGCTGCAGTTGCTTCGGTCTCCGGACAGATACTTGCCTATGATCATCGACCAATTCAACCTTTCTACCATTCTACTTGTGCCGGGTCCACTAGTGACGGCTCTGCCATCTTTGGCAAAAACGCAGAGCACATGGTTTATCTCGCTTCTGTAAGTTGCAGCTATTGCAAGCAATCTCCTTTCTGCAAGACGACAAGCAGCCGCATCAGGCAACAGCCTTTCAACTCGATCTTTGGATCAGGCACAACATCAGTCGCCACCACAGATAGTAGCGGACGTCCGCTTGAAATTATCCTCGGGGATGGACGGCATATGCGTGCTTATGACTTCTGGATCAAGCTCGGCAAGAACTTTGGCTGGGATAAGGCCCCTGGTAATCGCTTTACCATCGGCACGGACTCTCATGGTGATGTACTGTTGAAATCAACAGGAGCAGGTCATGGAGTCGGACTTTGTCAGTGGGGTGCTGCCGGACAGGCCAGACTGGGACGCTCATATAGAGAGATATTGCAGTACTATTTCCCAGGCACACAGATAGAATAGGGTGCAGTGGCTGGTATCTGCATCAACGGAGTGCTTCAATTCTTCCCAACACGTCTCACTGCTTTCATGCCAAAAGCATGAGCAACAGAAGCTGGTGCCGTCTCATCCCAGAGAGCAAGCGGACAATTCACTGCATCCTGGCTCCCTTTGCGCCACAAAGCTTGATAACGGCAGCCGCCACCACACACTGGAAGGTAGGCACAAGATTTGTCTTTGCAGAAAGCCACCACGTCACGCACGGCTGCTAGCTCACTGCCGGCAGTGGTGATCCCGTTTTGGATACTGCCTATTGAGTATGCTCCGTCAGACATGGTGAATGAGCATTTGAAGAGACGCCCGACCCAATCGACAACAAAGGCATGGGACTGCACCACATTACATGGCTTATACGGTCCGGTAAAAAGCGGAGTGCGGAATCGTTTGGCTATAACTTCACTTAAAGCCGCTCCAAGCAGGCGCGGAACATCCTGGCAATATGCCGGGCTCTGAGCAGCTTCTGTTGCCAGAGGGGCACTACTTGACGGCAAAACGGGAACAGTTGGTTCCAGTATTATCTCCACTTTCTCGGACAGCCCGGCAGCAGTGAGAAGATCCAGAAGTTCGGAAATGTGGCTGACATTATCCTCATCTATATTTATGCTAATACCAACGCCTATCTCGTCAATATCTGCTATGGCGCAGAGGTTGTTAACTATGGTGTTAAATGTTCCTGCTCCTGACGCCATAGGTCTGCGTGTGTCATGAATAGAAGGCGGACCATCTAGTGTAACTCTCACATAGCGCAGCCCTTTGCTTGCCCAGTCACAAGCCAGCTCGCGGGTCAGTTTGATACCGTTTGTGGTCAGTCCCATTGAAAAGCCTAGATTTCTCCGGGCAGCAATCTGTCTGAGCCTGTTGATATATTCCTGTCCAACGCTCAAAGCAGCTAACGGCTCGCCTCCAAACAGCAGAACATAAATTGCTTCAATTTCACTGTGCTCTGATAGATACTGCTCTACCCAGCCAGCTGTTTGATCCATCAGGAGAGGAGTGTGAGCCTCACCACCTTGACGCCCAGTTTGGAAACAGTATGTGCACTTCAGTTGGCAGGCAGCCGTGTAAGCCAGAGTAAGCTTCAATGTGCGCTCGCCCCAATACTCAGACAGCAATGCCTGCCCGCCAATATCATCAACTGAGCTTGATTCTACTACTGCACCAATTGAGCTCAACTGTTCAAGTGACTCAGGTGCCAAAGCCAGCGCCTTGCACTTTCGGACAGAGTCTGTAGCGCTGGAGAACTGCCGGAAGAGCTGCTTTGAGCCTCCACCTTGCGGCAGACAGGAGGAGAGCTCACGAGCCACTTCCGGCTCAACCAACGCTGCGCTACCACGAAGTGTGTTATAGACCAGCACATCGATGGTCTCTTCCAGCGGAATAACTAAGTTAAAGCGGCTAGCCACCGGCATTGCAATCACTCACGAATCATCAATCGCTCTACTTGAGGCGCTCTTTTTGCACAGGGCGCTGAGCTTGAATCTTATGTACTTCAGAGAGGTTCGTAGCCAGGACCTTAACACCACCCTTGCTGGCACAGGTTGAGCCTGAGTTACTGTCCCGATTGGCTTGTTTTGGGCTGTCAGCATTCTTGGTTTTTGCGTTCATCTGTCACCTTCCCTTAGCTAAGGCTTTCATAATACGGTTTTTCGGCCAGCTTAGCAGCCTAGTCAAGTAATTTTCAACTGCCTGGTTAACAATTGGACCGCTCCAGCCGGATAAATACGGACTATCTGACCTCTTATTGCACCTCGTGCACTGCTGGCGTGTTGGTACAAAGAGGATGAAGTTGATTGTAGGGCAGTAGATGATCATTTTTAAATTGAATCGTCAGAAGTGATTTAGCTAGTCCTAAATCCGGCTGCTACAGAAGATTTCGCAACGTTGAGCTGCATTTCTGAATAAATCACATCCCCACCCAGGGGTAGGGTTGTTTGTCCTCACATTGGCGGATATGCTTACGACCTCATTGGGAGAGGAGCATGGGACTTTGTTGTTTACACAAACTGGTATTCGCTGTGCTGCAATCGTTGCCGCTTGTACCACTCTTTTATGTTGCGGTCCGGCAACTGCTGCCAACTCGCAACCGGATGGGGACGGGCAGAAGAATTCCTCGCCAGCAGAATCTGCAGTAAGCACCCAACATTATAGCCAACAACCATCGTCCAAACCGTCTCCACAACCGGTCAACGGCACAGTAACCTACGCCAGCGCACCGGTGTCAGGCGCAACCGTAACCCTTGCCGGACCTAAGGTGAGCGACCGCCTGCACACGCTCACCGATTCTGCTGGCAACTTCTTGTTCGACAAAGTACCGGCGGGAGAGTGGACCCTTACGGTGAAAGCCGAGGGAATGTTCTGCAGATCGAAAACAATTACCGTTGCAGCCGGTGAGCCGCAACCATATGCTCTCGTCATGGAGCCAGTTGAGTCTTCAGATGTTTTGCGTATCACCGGTAAGCGGACGTTAATCCATCCGGAAAACATAAGCAATACAACCAATTTAGATCGCACATTTCTGGACGAGTACAAATCCGGCAACAGTCTGCGCGACAATATAATCAGTACTCCGGGAATGCAAATGTGCCCAAATAGCTGCCCTGTTCCTAGAGGCGAGACTAACGCTGTTAACTATGTTCTTGATGGCGTCGTATTGCCTCAAGCTTCTGGTGTGATGGCTCCGGGTCAGTTTGTTACACCAAGATCACTGCAATCGCTAAGTGCGTATGCTGGCGGCTATCAGGCCCAAGATGGCGGTGGTCCATTGGGAGCTGTCGTGCTTATGAAGTCACGGTCAATCGAGTCCAAACCGGTCTGCGAGTGGGGAGGTCAATTGGGAGGTCCACTGGCAGGCACACTTGACTACTATGTCAGCTCAGCTCTAAGCCAGGATCCTAAAAGCATACTCAATCGCATTCGATTTGAGTCATCAGGTGCTGCTGTTGCGACGAGATACGGTCTTCCACCGCCCGTGCGGCACTTCGTGCGCAATTCACGGCTAGACATCAACAGCCTGACTAGCGTGGAATTCCAGGCAACAGAAAGAGACACGTTCAGATTGACGGCCGGAGTGAATGAGACATTTCTGCAGCTCCCAACGTCTCGCCAAACTCTGTCCTTTGGGCTCAAACAAAGCCAACAAGTACAGCAGCACTATATTATCGCTAGCTACAAGCATCAGTTTGAAAAATGGCTGGATGAAGCTGATCTGCATTGCATTAGCGCCTTCTATTCCGAACGGTGGAACAGTACAAATGCCTTCGACCCTACCTCGCTATTGTACGGAGGCATGAACCAGTGGTCGGTCTCACCGCAAGCCAAAAGACTCAATTATGTGACTTCAATCCAGGGGAACGTATCAAAAACTGCATTTGCGACGCACCACTTAAAAGCTGGTGTCCTGACCGAACTGCGCCCTGTAAGCACAAGCATTTCTGAAACTTGCTACAATGCGGCATTACCGTCTTCTGGCAGCATGGGCTCCATGGATAGCAGCATGAGCTCCATGAGTGGTGGCATGGGCTCCATGGGTAGTGGCATGGGCTCGATGGGCGGCAGCATGAGCACAATGATTTTGCCCCCATATGGTGGCAGAATAAGTCCATTCACCAGTGCAACAATAGGTCCGCAGATACAAGGCGGCATCGGCAAATTGCACGGCTTTCGCTACTTGCAGAGCGCATACTTTCAAGACTCATGGAAACCCACCACCGGCATCCTCAAGAGGTTGACTGTAGCTGCCGGTGTCCGGGCCGATGTCTATTACGGTTTGTTCGGCAACACAATGAATGTGGCCGACGCCATAGCAATTGTGCCAGGTACAGTGCCCTTTCAGCTACAACCGTTTCAAACACATACTGTATGCAATGCGCAGGCTAGCGGGCGCTACGGAATCTCTTATGTGCTGACCAAGAGCACAGTGCTACGCGCTGCCTACTCTGATGTTTTTGCGCCGCCACCCGTTGATTCTTTCGTGCGTCCGTTTTCTGTTACAGGTGGTACCATAAACGGCATTTTTAACGGCTCGTTGCGCCCATTGTCTGCGCAACGCGGCAGGGTAATTGATACTGCTGTAGAACAACAAATCGGACCTCGTTTTGCATGCCGAACAAACCTGTATTATAAAGACCTGAAGAATTTCTTTGATATGATGCCAGTTGACAACACTGTGATCATGCAACAGGTAAACGTTTCCGGGTTTAAGGACTATGGTATTGAAACGCGTTTGGACCTCAAACCGTCGCGCGACGGTACTGGTTGGAGCGGTTTTGTCTCAAATACTATTGCTGTGGCTAAGTATACTGGCAGCCAAAGAATTACCGGCGGAATGTATGACATAGGCTCTTCGAGCTACATAATGCCAATGGGAGAATATGCTCCTCTAGATCGCCGATGGGTAATGCAAGCAGGTATTACCCATAGAACAAAAAGCAATTTCTGGATCAATCCCATAATAAACGCTTTCACTGGCACTCCGGACTTGCGTATGGTTTATCCGCACCCTGCCCGCACTCCTGCCGGAGCAGTGATTTCATTGAACATGGGTTATGATGTTCCGCACAAATATTGCAATCAACACTGGTGGATGCCTTCCGGAGTAGATGTACGAATTCTGAACATATCCAACCAGCGGGTACCTATAACCTATAACAGCATGATGTATCAGAACACGCGTTACATGCTGCCATTGCAGGTTCTGGTCGAAATGAACTGGCACCACGGAGGACCAGTTCCAAGATCATGAAGACCGGAGTCCAAGACAGCAAACAAATGGCAAGCCACTTGAAATCACGCACGACACGACCAGAACTGGTCATCTGTATGTAACCGAAGCAAGATCTTTTGAACACCGAAATGCCGTTGCCGCAAGGCACACTGAGAACTCAAACATCACCGGGCTCAACAATTGCATATCAGATGGAAAGAGCGGAACTATTCGACCGCAAACTCAATTTTCACTGTCCGCTTCGACGGTACAGGTTTGCCGTCAAGAGTGGCCGGCCGAAACTTCCAGCGTTTAAGCGTAGACAGAGTCACAACATCTAACTCAGGCAAACCGGAAGGGGTGAGAAGCTGAACTTTGAATTTGCCGTCAGCGCCAATATAAAAACATGCCTGGCAGTATGATTTGAAACAACGCTCGTGGAGTTCTGGGGGGATGACCGGCGCCGGACTTGAGATGCACTGGGCAGCCACGTAGTTAACAGTTGCCTCAGTACCAACGTTGAACTCCTTTGCCCAAGCTGGTGCTGCAAACAGCCCACCTGCCAGGAGAGCAACCATAAGCCAAACTGAGCAATTGATTTTCAACGCCTGTCCAGGGTACAAGTGTTAGCTGTGACTATTTTACACTCCCAGTGATTGCACACTGGCACAAAAAAATTCAGATCAGTGGCAGCAGCATGCTTTTTGCCTGCCAAACTCAGTGGGGACTTCCACATTATCGTCACCATCAACGTACAGTTCTGGCGCCTTGCGGAACACCTGCACCAGCTCCTCGACCACGCGAGCCGTGTCCTGGTTGCGAACAGCCTCCACAACGCATGTCTCAAGATGCTGCTTGAGAAGCACCTCAGCAGTCTTATCAAGAGCCACCTGCACAGCTTTGAGCTGATTGAGCACATCGATACAGTACTTCTTGTCGTCTACCATCCTGTAGACTGAATTGAGGTGTCCTATGGCTCTGGACAACCTGGCTTTCAGCTTTTCCTTCGACTCGTCTGTAATCGGCATGCCTTATAGTCTACTTTGGTCCAGACATGCCAGGACCTTTATATTATAAAATTTAGGGTGGATAAATGACCGGTATTGGCAAGAGTCAAAACAAAACAGAATTGCATCATTTATTGCAATTGCCAGGGGCAGTGCCAGGCACAAACAATCTCCTCAGCGCCGGCACCGGACGCTGCCAGGTCAAGCTCTACTGGTACACCGTTGGACCCGACCTTTTTGTGTCTATATATAACGACTGCCCGCATATAGGAGCTGTGGCACTTGCTGATTTTGAACCTGCCTCGGGCAGAGCCTGGGCATCAGTCTTGTCAGCAGTTGGGCACAGAGAAGACGCTCTTGCACACACACAAGCACGCCGGATTTCTGCTCGCTTGCACTGTCGTGTCTGTCTGGTAGCTGGTATTCACCTTGATGAAATTACAGCAGAAGAAATCTGTCTAATTGAACAGTCTGCTCAGGAAGCTGTCGGTCAATTGCTTGATCTTTGCAGAAATCCTGGCAGTGTTTGACACTTCTGGCAGTTACTCGCAGTTCTCAGCTATAGGATTGATCGCAACTGCATGAAGAAGTGCTTGACCGGACAAAAACAATACACTACTGAAAAAGACAGACAAGTGTTAAGCTCAAGATCTCGTACCTGGGCGCAGCAGTCAAGCAGCATCATAAGGAGAGCCTAATGAGCAAGGAAGGGCACGCCGCTGTCAAGATAAGTCAGTTTAGCGAATCTGTTATCCGTGAGATGTCTCGCATGGCAGCCAAGTACAAGGCAGTCAATCTCGCTCAGGGACTGCCAGACTTCCCTGCTCCAGCAGAGTTAAAAGAGGCTGCTTGCCAGGCAATTGCTGCCGATATCAACCAGTACTCAATCACCTGGGGTGACAGGCTGTTCCGTCAGGCAATTGCTGAAAAAGCCTCCGATTATCTTGGTATGAAAATTGATCCTGAAACTGACATCACAGTAACATGTGGTGCCAGCGAGGCGATGATGTCCACAATTATGGCTATTCTTGATCCTGGTGACGAGGTGATCATCTTTGAGCCGTTTTACGAAAACTATGGACCAGCCTGTATTCTCAGTGGCGCCATTCCCAGACATGTCTCGCTAAATCCACCTGACTGGAGCTTCGACGAAAAAGAGCTTGCAGGAGCGTTCAATAATCGGACTGCTGCAATTATTATCAATACTCCGAACAATCCTACCGGCAAGGTTTTCAGCCGACAAGAGCTTGAAGTCATTGCCGGTTACTGCCAAAAATTTGGCGTCCTGGCAGTTACAGATGAGATTTATGAACACATCCTCTTCGATGGAGCCAGCCATGTAGCCACCGGCTCTTTGCCAGGGATGGAGCAGCTCACTGTGACAGTCAACAGTTTGTCCAAAACATATAGCGTTACAGGCTGGCGTGTCGGCTATGCTATCGCCTGTGCTGAACTACAAGAAGCAATTCGCAAAGTGCATGATTTTCTGACGATAGCTGCCCCGGCACCGCTGCAGCGTGCCGGAATAGTAGCTATGCAGATGCCCACTGCGTACTACCGGGAGCTTGCCAGCAAGTATGCAGAGCGGCGGAAGGCACTAATGGATACACTCGACCAGGCTGGTATCAAATATTACAAACCTCAAGGCGCCTATTACATTTTTGCTGACATAAGCAACTTAGGTTTTGCCAATGATCTTGAATTTACAGAACACCTGGTGAAAGAAGTGGGGGTAGCTGTAGTGCCAGGCTCCAGCTTTTACAGAGCAGGCGGGGCAGGCAGCGCTCATGTACGTTTCTGCTTTGCCCGCCGCCCGGAGACACTCCAGGCAGCACACACTCGGTTAATAAAGCTCACAAATAATCGCTCCTGCCCATAAAGTGATGCCAGGCAACAGCTGTGATCCGTTATCCTGTTACCAGGATACAGCCTGATTGTTCCCGAAGCTTATAGAGCATCGGTATATGGCTGTCTTTACATAATGAGAGGGCGTTCATGAATTCACCAAGAGCTAGCGGAATCCTCCTGCATCCCACATCATTGCCTGGTCCTTATGGCATAGGAGATCTTGGGGAAGAGGCTTATCATTTTGTCGATTTTCTCGTTGCCAGTGGACAGAGCTACTGGCAGGTTCTGCCTCTTGGACCAACCAGCTTTGGCAATTCGCCTTATCAATCGCTGTCAGCATTTGCCGGCAATCTGCTTCTAGTGAGTCCTGAGAAGCTGGTCGATGACAACCTCCTCTCCGCCGATGATCTCAAGCCTGCTCCTCGCTTTCAAGCAGGGAATGTTGATTTCGGTCCGGTCATCAAATATAAGAGAGCGCTGCTTGAAAAGGCATATGATAATTTCAAGCGCACAACTGATACTGGAGAGCGAACCGACTTCCTCTCATTTAGCCAACAATCGTCATCATGGTTGGAAGATTATGCGCTCTATCGAGTTTTGAAAGATACCCATGATGGACAGTCCTGGAACACCTGGGAGCCCGAACTGGTAAGGCGCGATCCGCAAGCTATAGCTGCTGCACGCGATGACCTGCACGATCAAATTGAGTCTCACAAGTTCTTCCAATACCTCTTCTTCAAGCAATGGTCTCAGTTGAGAACATATTGCCACGACCAGCACATCAAAGTAATTGGCGATATCCCCATCTTTGTAGCTTACGATTCAAGTGATGTCTGGATGCACCCTGAACTGTTCAAGCTCGACTCTGACGGTAATCCTGTTGTAGTAGCCGGCGTGCCACCGGATTATTACAGCACCACCGGACAGATGTGGGGTAATCCAGTTTTTGATTGGGATTACATGAAAGAAACTGGTTATAAGTGGTGGATTGAACGATTGCAAGCAATGATCAAACTTGTTGATTTAGTGCGTATCGATCACTTCCGCGGTTTTGCCGCTTGCTGGGAGATCCCTTATGGTGATCAAACAGCTGAGCGCGGCCGCTGGGTAAAAGTACCTGGGCGTGAGATATTTACCGCCTTTAAACAAGCGTTTGGCGAACCACCTATCATTGCCGAAAACTTAGGTGTTATCACAGAAGATGTGGAAGAGCTAAGAGAAGAATTCGGCTTCCCTGGTATGCGAGTCCTGCAGATGGCTTTCCGGGATACGGTTAACTCAGACCTGCCGCATCATTATGTTTCCCATACAGTTGTTTATACAGGCACGCATGACAACGACACAGCTGTCGGCTGGTTTTCCAGCGAGCCGGGAATTGGTTCAACCAGAGATGAAAACCAGATTGAGCAAGAACGCCACTTCTGCATGGAATATCTCAACTCCAATGGGCAGGAGATTCACTGGGATTTCATAAGAGGAGCTCTTTCTTCAATAGCTAACACAGCAATTATTCCGCTCCAGGATCTGATGGGACTGGATTCAAGCGCTCGTATGAATCTTCCAGCCAGCGCTGAAAGCAACTGGTCCTGGCGTTTCAGAGCCTCACAGCTCACTGCCAAGCTCGGCCATAGGTTGAAGCATCTGACCGAACTTTATGGCAGAGGACGTCACTGATTGCCGCAGTTCACTTAAGCCGCAGCGATAACCAAGGCGCGTCTCGACGCGCCGCTACAGTTCGACGTGATGAAACTGCACAACCCAAGGATAAAACAAATACCGTCTGTAGGGCAGCTGTAGGTGCGGCTGCAGGGCGGCTGTAGAGGCTGTAGAGGCTGTAGGGAGGCTGTAGGGAGGCTGTAGGGAGGCTGTAGAGGCGGCTCGAGAGCCGCCCGCCGAACGCGTCTAAACGTCTCGGTATTGCAGGTAGAGATCTTACTCGGCTAAAACAGCGCATGGGACAGCAAATTATGAATGAGGCAGTCCAAATACGTAATAGACAAGGCACAAAGCTGCCAGCACAATCGATCCAGGATGCAACTCACGAGCACGTCCGACTAACGCTTTGAAGACAGGATAAATGATCAAGCCGGCGGTCAGTCCGTTAGCAATGTTGTAACTGAAAAGAATAACGACAACAGTGACAAATGCTGGTAATGTCTCAGTAAGATCATTGAAATCAACTTTGTTGATAGAAGGGAGCATGAGCAGTCCTACAGCCATTAAAGCTGGTGCATAAGCATAACTCAGGTGCTGCAACGGTTCAAGCAATGGAATAAAAAAGAGGGACAGCGCAAAAAGAGCTGCCACAACAAGCGCTGCAAGTCCGGTGCGAGCGCCTTCTTTAATACCTGTTGCTGACTCAATAAAGGCGCCGCTAGTAGATGAGCCAGCCAGAGCGCTGAACATGCAAGCGAAGGAGTCGACCAACATGGGCTTTTCAATCTCAGGGAAGTTGCCATCTTCATCAAGCATGTCCCCGGCTGATCCGACTCCCACCAGAGTTCCTAATGTGTCCAGGAAGCTCATGAGAAACAGCGTGATGAGAATAGGCAGAAAAGAGAGCTGAAGAACACCCAGTATGTCCAGCTTGAATGCAATTGGTGCCAGCGTATATTCTCCCCTGAAGGGCATATCAATGATCGCCTTGGGCAGCTCTCCCATACCGCAGAGATAGCCTGCAACAGCAGTAAGAGCTATTCCTATAAGAATTGCTCCTTTCACCTTTTTGTACTGCATAAAGGCTATAAGGATAAAGCCGAAGACAGCCAGAAGCACATGCAGATCGTGGAAATTACCGATCTTGAGCGGCACATCAGGTGCCCGCAAGAATTGACCGGTAGGTCCGACAAGCGACTGCCACGGCATACCAGCTGCTGCACTGGTAACAATGCCTGTTTCATAAAGACCTATAAAAGCAAGAAACAGACCTATTCCAGTAGCAAAACTGTGCTTCATACTTGGGGAAATAGAGTTGGCAAGCCACGGTCGCAAGCGCAATACTGACATAAGGAAGAATGCCACACCACTGACAAATACTGCACCAAGTCGCTGTTGCCAGCCAATGCCCATGGCAGCCAGACCGAAGGCAATAAATGCATTCTCGCCCATGTATGGTGCCACAGCAATCGGTCGATTAGCATACAAGGCCATGAGCAGACAGCCAAAGACTGCAGTAGCAATAGTGGCAACAGTGCTTGGACCTACCGGTATTCCAGCGAAACTGAGAATGGCTGGATTAACAACTATGATGTAAGCCATTGTCATGAAAGTGGTAAGCCCACCAATAAGCTCGATGCGCACTGTGCTGCCACGGTCACCAATCATAAAGAAGCGATCCAGGAAGCTTCCCAGGCGGTCTTTTTTCTGCCTGTGCGACGCAAGATCCGCACTGCTGTCTACAAACTCGCCTACTTCACTTTGAACATTTCTCACAAGCTGTCTCCTCAGGCTGCTTTGCTTAAACCGTCAAGCTGCTTTGTTGCTAATAATTGGCACGTGCAGCAGAGGGCTTCACGGTATTGTTGATCATGAGGCGGTGCTTTAGCTCCTTTATATGGCGATCCTGCTTTAGATTTTGCTCACCCATGCGCTGATCAGTTGCTTATTGCGCTATCGATACATGACCTTTCGATCGCAAAGCTGCCTGGCAACTGACAGTTTTTCTTTCTTTGACGACTTCTGGTGATTGTTTATAAGTACAGGTGACCAGCTAGAGAAATCATGAGTAATGTTCATTGATCACCTAGCCCCAATACCGTTTAGATAAGCGGTCGACAACTTGTAGGGGGGCTCGCAAGTCCCCAGCGGGCGCGTCCCGACGCGCCCCTACGCCTTAGCTGTACGGTATTGTACCTTACCCTCACACGCTCAAAGTCAGTTGACTCCATTTGTCCAGAGAACTGCTGCCAGACAGATGCTGTCCAATCAGTTGCGCCAAGTGTTTTGCCTTTGCTTCGTTATTGCCGGAGTAATCGCACACATGGATATCGACTGTCGCCAGTTTATGCTCCGGCCACAAATGTATTGCCACATGCGACTCCTCAAGCACGGCAACAGCGGATGCCCCCTGTCCCGGGAAAGTGGCAACTACATCTGCAACAACCGTAAGCCCAGCTTGCACGATTGAGTCCTTGAGCATAGCCAGCAACTGCTCGACCGGCAGCAGCGCCTGCCCTTCTGCAAGCGGCAATATTGCCGAGAGGTGATGGGATTTGAGCTTAGTGACTGTTTCTTTCAAGATATGCTCCTCGGCAAATTGAGCTAATCAATCGTTGGATCATGTTGTTGTGAGTTGCTCAAGAACGTTGCTGGCCGCAGTAATTCCCTGGTACTGCGCCTCTTCGAAATTAGACATTCCGCTCATGTCGGAGTTAGCAAAGAATATATTGCCATAGTTCTTCTTCATGCTGGAGCGCCCCTGCCCCCAGATAAAACCTACCGTAGGGCTTACCATGCCATGCCCCCATGGACAGAACTCAATGGAAAGGATCTCACTATCGATACCAGGGTGCATGCTGGTCAGATCTTCTACAATAAATTCTGACCACTTGTGACCAGACATAGAAAGCAGTCTCCTGCGGGCTGCCACAGGATCTTCATCGGACAGAGGATAATAATAGGTCACCACTTTCTCACCTTCTCTCGTTGTAATGTCCTGATGGTTGGCAACCACATAACCAAGCGACTTGCTAGTATAGCTCACATTGTCCCAGCACAGGGACACTGTGCCCGATGCGGGAATGTGCTTGATTATAATATTAGCCACCATCCATGGTGCATAGCATGGATGGTGGGCCGCTTCAGCGGAATAGCCGGCAATAATATGTGGAGCAAGGAATCGTGGCGTCGCGAAGATGACATATTTCGAGTTGACAACGTGCTGTCGGTTAGTTTTAGAGTCAAAATAAGTGATGACAGCCCCGCCGTCCACAGTTTCAATTTTAGTTACTGCTGCACTGGCTATGACGCGCCCATTCGCTTGCTCTTTTAGCTTTTCCACCAGAAAGCCGTTCCCTTCCGGCCAGGTTACAACAGAGTTAAGTTCTGCATTTGCAGCAACGCCGCGGCGACCCGCAAAATAGTGAAGCCCTGCCCATGCTGAGACGCGCTCTATAGTTGAGCCGTAATCATCACGGCAACAGTAGTTCAAATACCAGAATAACGGCTTGGCATCAAATTTGTTGTCCTGCAGCCATTGACTGAAGGAGAGATTGTCTAGCTGGATCCATTGCTCATCACCCGAGCTCAAATCAAGTGGAATGGCAAAAGCAGGTTTCCCATCGGCGCCAGTTGCCTGGCGAAAGCTTTTTATAATTTCGAAGAACCGGGCTATCTGCTTCTTATCTTCCCCCTGAAGCCCTCTGCGCGGAACCATTCCTTCCTGAAAAGCACCATCTTTGAACAGTCTCTCCTGCGGCTCGTGGCAGAGATAAAGTTCGTTATAGACCGGCAATCCACTGGAGTTGTGTCCTTGAATTATTCTCAGCTCTTCAAAAAGCATATGCACATACCGGGACTCGCTATTGGCCAGAGGTACATAATGAGCACCCCATGGATACTTGCTTATACTGTTTGCCCCAGAACATGAATTACCACCCACCTCATCTTCCAGCTCCAGAAGTACATAATCTGAGCAGCCCTGTTTATCCAACCACCAGGCAGCTGACAGTCCGGCAATACCACCGCCGACTATGACAACGGTGCTCCGGAGAGGTTCACTTTCCACAGGTATATCTGCAAGCTCTCCATCGCGCAACCTGTGTCCTAAAGCGACTGATGGTCCTCGCAGCTGGCCTGGAATTGGCTCCGGTTGCCGCAACCACCTGTACGAGATTTCTGCAGACACAACAGCAGCAGCACAGCCAATTGCCCCCTTCAAGAAGGTCGACCTATCAATGCGCTTCGGCATACTCACCCCATTCCGATTCGAAGAGATGCACCAGCGCCTGATTGTTGAGCCGGTTAACCACATGTGTAGTCGGCAACATATCAGGAGCAAATGTGAGCATCTGGGCAAATGTGGCTGAATTGACATAGCGCAGCCCGGGCGGATACTGGGACGCAGGAGTAAAGGTGGACAGTGTGCCAATCACATAGCCCCAGTCTCCAAACGATGGTACATAAGCATGATAAGGAAGCGTTTGGAAACCAGCAGATTTCAGCGTGTCCACTACACACCAGTAAGAATTCTTTGCATAATAAGGTGAAGTGCTTTGAACGACCACTGCTCCATCCCTATTCAGCACAGTCTTCAGTGTCTTATAAAACGTCTGGCTGTATAACTTACCCAGAGAAAAATTGCTCGGATCAGGGAAATCGACAATTGCCAGGTCAAAACGCTGCGTACAGCGTCTCAGCCATACGAAAGCATCATCTGTAATGATTGACACTCTGGAGGCGCTTAAGGACCGATTGTTCAATCGCGACAGAAGTGCCTGTTCCTTAAACATGTTTGTCATCTTGCGATCGAGATCAACCAGGACTATTGATTTAATTGACGGATATTTCAAGAGCTCCCGCACTGCCATGCCGTCTCCGCCACCAAGAACCAGGACATTATGGAGGCTGTGCATAGCTGCTGTTACCGGATGAACGAGTGCTTCATGATAACGATATTCATCACGCGAGCTAAATTGGAGGTTGCCGTTGAGGAAAAGACGGATGTCCTTACCGCTGTTAGTAATCAGTATGCGCTGATATGGAGTTGAGGTCGAAAGAATAATCGGATCAGGATAAGCCGTACTCTCAGCCCATGACGTTAGCTGCTCTGAAAACACAAAGCCACAGACCAGTACGCCTGCCACTGCAATTGCAAAAGAATAAAGCAACGAGAGCCAGGGCAGTTCAGATTTAAACAGGCGAATGGTCCAAACGGCGACCATAGTATTCAGCAGACCGAAAAGAAAAGAGGATCTAACCAGTCCAAGGTGAGGCACCAGAACGAGAGGGAAGAGGAGTGACGCAATAAGAGCTCCGACATAATCAAAAGTGAAGACTTTAGAGACCAGCTCTGTAAAATCAAGTCTCTCTTTGAGAATGCGCATGAGAAGCGGGATTTCAAGCCCAATGAGAATTCCGATAACAGCAACAATGCAATAGAGAAGAACGCGAAAGCTCTCAACCTGATTAAAGAGAAGAAAGAGCAAAGCAGCTGACGAGCCGCCAACGGCACCTACCAGCAACTCGACTCTAATAAAGGTAAGGACCAGGTTCTTCTTTATGTACTTGGAAAGAAATGAGCCGATGCCCATAGAGAAGAGGTAGACACCTATTACAGTCGAAAACTGGGTGACTGAATCACCCAGCAAATAGCTGGCTACTGTTCCGGCAATTAATTCATAGACCAGGCCGCAGGTCGAAATGACAAAGGCCGTAATCAACAGTGCATAAGTCAACGTAGTTATCCGTGAATTGCCGAAGCTACAATAAGGCCAACCGACACTATCATGGCACCAAGCGCCACAGCAAGCGGCAGGTTCTTCTCAATAACTATTTCATCCCACAGCTTATGCGGAGTGAGCCAATCGAAGACAACGCAGGAGAACGTCAGAATCGCTATGCCCAGCAATGAGTAGACAATTGACGACACAATGTACTTTAGTGCAAAAACTTGATCCACAGTTGTTTGTTCCTCCGAAGTTACTTGTGATAAATGCATGGACCGGTGGACTTGGACGGTGCAGCAGCCCCTGGATCAATAATCCTCCACCCCTGAGCTGAAGCATATGCAAAGAGAACACATATTAGGATTCCAGAGGCAAGATAGATTCGTGCCATAGACTAATCCCCCGAACTGGCATACGGTGAATAGTCGCTGTCAGACCAACGCTGCACTTCATAGCTGCGACTTCTAATCCAGGTGAAAACAGGAATAATTGAGACGAAGAACAAGCACCAGAAGTAGTTGGCATAATCAGGTACATCACGTCTGACCATAACAAAGAACGTCCTGGAGGCAAGATCTTTAAAGGACCCGCTTTCAAAATCAAGATTCAAGTAGTAATCTCCGCCCGGCACCGACGAGAACAAGATCTGATTCACCGTGCTGCCTTCGCTCCACGACTCGCCACCATCGACACCAAAGTAGTATTCCACCGTGCGTTCAAATGGATAAACTTCACCTGTCTTGTTGTTAACCAATTCACCTGAGGAGTAAAACCAGCTGTTGCTAACGTCTGGAACATCAAATTTTACAGACAGATTGGCAGAGCTCTTCTCAAGGTTAAACACCGATGTAGTGAGAGTCTGTGTGCTCTTGCTGTTGGGAATATACGGATAGCCTTCCTTGAATACAGACTTGTTAGCCGCAGTCACACAAAACCCGATTTCAATAGCAGTCAACAGGGCAAAAAAGACGATCCATAATCTGGATATCTTCTCCCATCGTGCTGACCACGGCGATAGTTGATTAGCAGCGATGCCCTGCTGTTGCGGAAGCTCGTCAGTCCGCAACTTGAATGCTTCAGCAACCTCATTAGATGCAATATATTCAGAGAGACTCCAGACAACTTCCTTATCATCCCTCTCCGAAGACAACATCTCCGGTGGGCATATATAGTCCTCCATCTCGACTTTCTGTTCGGCCTCAATCCTCCAGTAGAACTCGCCGAGGACAAAAAGCATGATAGCTGTGCCATCGTAGAACAGCTTATATTTCTTGCCATCCAGCTCAGCATGACGCCGGCTCGACCAGGCGCAGTCGATAGCAGGATTCTCTTTTATTGTTTTCACGAAGTTCCAGTGACCGTTATTCTCCGTAAGCCAGCGGTAGCCATGGTAAGGATTGAATAACAAATATTCGTCCCAGGTCACACAACTTGCTCTGTCCTGCCTGACAATATAGCCTGTAACCTCCCACTGTTCACCTTTGAGCTTACCTCGAGTACCCAGCTGAATGCGCGGCTTGCATACTTGCGTAGATTTGGAGAACTGATAGAGAATGCGATAGTTTTCGTCTGTAACATCGATAACTGAATGGCAGGAATTGCACACTACAGTCATGGTACTGCCAGGATATTTGACTGAGATGGCAGCACCACAGTGAGTACAGCTCAAAGTCTTGACTGACCCAGACGGTTGCTGAGCCGACAGGGCAGGTGGTGGCACTTCCTCATTACCAGCCATCGAGCTTCCTCAGATTGTTGAAGTTGAAATCATCAAACTCCTGGTAACTGCCGGAAAACACTCTCACATCGCTGCCAGCATACTCTATGGTAGCCATGCCATTATCAGGTCCTGTCAGATCAACACTTGTCGATTCGCGCCCCTGTGTAGCAAAGAGCGGCAGCTCACCTTCGCTATACAGACACTTCACCTGGCGTATGTCTTCAACCTGAAAAACGCTTTGAGCTGTCAGACGTACATTGGTCCCTGGAGTCAGCGCGTTGCTGCTCGGTATCTCCCTGGTAGCAACTTCAAAGCACATGGCATAAAACCCCTGAGCTTCTGCCAGCCAGCCGGGGCTGCCATCTGCGAACAAGGCATACCACTCATTCCAGAATCCATCCGAATATCCGACTTTCAGCCGTCCAATCAGCTCAAATCGTTTTCCTGCGTATGTGCCCTGGCAACCTATCTGCAGTGGTGTCATATCGTCCTGCAATTCGGACATCTTGCCAACAGCGCTCAAGTCCATGTCCTGGCGAACAAGAGTCGATTTGCAAAATGAGCAAACAGCAAAGACTGAAGCCTTTGAGCGAAAGGCTTCAGCAGCACCGCAAGAAGGACAGGCAAGAGTCAGCATCAGGATATTCTCTTGAGGATTTCCGCTTTTTTGGTATCAAACTCTTCTTGAGAAATAATGCCTTTAGACAGCAATCCCTGTAATTTCTCCAGAAGCTGGAACGGATCTTCATGAGAATCCGCAGGACTGGCTGTCTGGCTAAGTCCCTGCGCAAACGCCTGACCGATAGCCGCACCTGCTCCCAACCCAACTCCGGCCGAAGCAAACCCACCTTGATTGCTCGCTGCAGCAGCTATACTGTCAGCAGCCTGAAACTGCGCATACTTGCCGATATCACCAACCAGTTTCATCGAAGACTGTTTGTCCAAATACTGCTGCAATTCCTCAGGCAGAGTAATGCTTTGCACCAGGAAACTGCACAGAGTCAACCCGTAAGTAAAGAACGCAGGATCAAGCTCAGCCTTCAGCTGCTGCGAAAACTTAGTCTGATTGGCCGCCATGTCAAGAAAAGGCGTGTCTGCTTTGCCAAGCATTGTGGCAATCGAAGTCACGATGAGCGAGCGCAACTGCCCATCCAGTTCTGCCACACCATATTGTTCGCGGGTGCCACTAATCTTTTGATAAAACGTTGATGGCTCTTCAATCTGGTAAGAGTATGTGCCGAAGGCACGCAACCGGATAGGTCCAAACTCCTTGTCACGCACAGTTATCGCTGCCTGCGTTCCCCAGCGCTGATCTATCTGTTCTCTTGTCGAGTAGAAATAGACTTCCGATTTAAATGGCGATTTAAAAGCCTTGTCCCAGTTGAGCAACGTTGTCAGAATAGGCAGTGTTTGCGTGGTCAAGACATAGCGCCCCGGGCTGAATATGTCAGCAACATTACCTTCGTTGACGAAAATCGCCATTTGCGATTCTCGCACAGTCAACTGCGCTCCGCTGTTGATCTCTTTGTCCATCGTCGGGAAACGCCACGACAAGACTCCATCCTCGGACTCGGTCCAATCAATGACTTCAATAAACTGTTTCTTGAAAAGATCAAACATAAACCACTCCCGCGCTTTGCCTCTAACATTGGCAACCACTACCTGTGATCTGCCCAAAAGCATATCAGTAAATAGAAATATTAAGAACGCCTTCAGATCACACCTTGTCATATTGACACATTTGGGCTTGACGTCGAGGTGTCATACTGACACACTAATAATTGTTGGGGGTGTTATGAAGATCATCAACTGGGAGATTGCCGAGAAGTTCGCCAGGAAACACCCGCTATCCAGAAATCCGCTGAATTCCTGGCAGCTAACAGTTATCGAAGCCAGTTGGCAAAGCGTGACAGATGTTCGAAGCACATTCAATTCAATGGATTACACAAGAAAAGGGAACTTCCTTTTCCATCTGCGCACCCATACTTTCAGGTTCGTTGCCAGGATCAATTTCGCTGCACAGACTGTATGGCTTATACAGGTCCTGACACACGCCGAATATGACAAGATGGACCTGTAAACTCAGCACCAGACCAAGGATGGACAATGGTAATGTCAATCAGCAAGGAATATATGAGACTCATCAAACGGTTTCCGCTGCGTCCCATTCGCACCAAAGCGGACCACGTTGCAGCCATGAAACTGGTTGAGGAATTGATGACCAAAGGTGAAGAGAATTGCACTGTAGACGAGATCGATTATCTCAGCGTCATTGCGGAACTTATCCAGAATTATGAAAGCACCTTGCCAGGCATCCGGAAGATGCGCGCAGCAGCTGCAGCCATCACGCCAGCAGAAGCGCTATCGTTTCTCCTGGAAGAAAATGGGTTGACACAAGTCCACCTATCCGAGGAAATTGGATGTGACCGCCCCAATTTGTCAGCCTTCCTGGCAGGAAGACGCGGTCTGAGCAAGTCCAATGCCATCAAGCTAGCGGAAAGATTCAAGGTGTCAGTGTCCCTCTTCTTACCAACGCAGCGGGCGGCCGGCTAAGGGTTCGGCAACTTCCTGATTTCAGCGGGAGCGCATCTCTAACGTTGACTGATGTACTGTTGCCAGCAGCTCTCGCAGCAAACCATGATTGCGCAGCTCAGCAAACGGTTTATAGGTAACCATATGATAGCGAGCACCTTTGGCGATGAGGTTGCGATCCAGATCATCAAACAGCTCTTCTGCCGAGATTGACTCTCCCACTTGCAAGAACGTAACCATTACTTCGCCAGGACCGATCATCTTTCTGGATGCTTCAATAAGCACTTCCTGCAGCGGTTGGCCCATGTTTTCTGCCCCGTCAGTGAGAACCAGCACTATGCACGGACCAGGATGAGCTTTTCTTGTTCTGAAGTACTCATTTATGACAGCTTGCAGAGGTGTTGCTATGTCTTTTCGCATCCCAGCAGGCTTTATGTCACCAAACACCTGTCTGAGATCCCAGAGGGTTACATTGGTGCGCACCTGATAAGTCTGGTTAAACAGGACCAGATCAAAACCGTTTTCAAGCAGCCTCTCAGTGGATAGATAAAGGTTGTCCAGCTGCTGCTTGCACCAGATCCACTTGCTTATATCGCCAGGACAACCAGCATGATTGTCAGCCATCGACTGGCAACGGTCCAAAAGAATGACTGTATGACAGCGACCAAGAGCCGACAGCTCCTGGTCGAACGCAGTATTGCCAAACACATTAGGAATATTGCGCTTCTCGAACGCAGCTTTTAACCCGTACACATCAGTTGCTATTGCTGCTTGATACTGCTTGCCAGCCCGCTCAATAGTGAGAGTCAAAAGACTGGGTTCAGTCCGGATGTCCAGCACACGGTCTCCCTCGGCAAGCCCTGAATAGGATGCGGAGCTACCAAGAGCAATTTTCACGACTCGAGCTGGCAGATGTCCGCTGCTCAATTTAACGCCAGCAGAGGAGCACAAGTAAGAAAGTTCATCAATATGTCCGTAGAGGGTAAGCGGATGTCTGCCAGTCTGCGCATGGCGTGGTGGCACCTGTGGTGCTGCTTGCGCACTCCACAGCATGCTTGCAATTAACACGATGATCAGACACACACAGACAGGACAGAATCTGTACATCTGAGTTAAAAAACTTTGCAGGTAGCTGCGACACATTCTTATTCCTGCCTCGACTGAACAGGCGCATGTTCGGGAAGCTTCAGCTGTTTAGCCTGCGCGTGCAACTGTTTGGCGCCTGCTTTGGCAGATCTATTGTTCGCAGCGGGTGTAAGCTCTGTGCGATCCCCAAAGTTAACATAGTTGCGAACATAGAAATTAGTCCCAAGCGGCACCATTTGAATATTGCCGCTTGGATGTTTCAACTGGCTGTTCATCTGCCCTGCTTGCAGAACCATACCGCCCAAGCGCTCCTTTGCCCTGGCTATCAAACTGTCAATATCCCTGTTATAGCTCTCCTGCAACTCTTGAATACGCTTCTGCGTTGCCTCTGTTACCTGGGAAATCTCTTGCTCCGACCGCGACAAATTGTTTGGGTCAGATCGTGGAAACTTAGCCGATGCTATGTGGTAAGCAGGATTAGTCTGCTGAGTAGCTGTCGACGTGGTGGCATTAGCTTGAATTGCAGCTATGTCTAGAATCAGTCGTGCCTTCACCTGATAAGTCTGCTGGTCAAGCCAGTCCTGCTTGTTCTCAATAGCGCTTTTCAGCTGCGAGAAAGTCTGTTTGGACAGAGTGCGTGCTGCGGGCTGATAGACGCTCAATTCGCCAAAGACATCTCTTATAGTCATAAATTTGGCAGTAAGCTCAGGCTTTATATCAGTGCCAAATGGATCAAACGGTTTGTCTGATTTCAAATAGTCAGTGAGAGAACCCAACGCTGCCTTACTGTCATCAATTTTCTCCTGCGGCAGCGCCGGCGCTGCTCTGGCATCTATCTTGTCTGGCGCAAGCATACGGCTTTCAAGACGGATCTCTTTAGTTTGCATCTCTTGCAACTTGTTCTCTGCCTCGCGACGCAACCGCTCCAGGGTGCTGGGATAGGCAATGTTATTTCTGCGGTTCAAAGACAACATATCATCTATTGTCTGCTCAAGAAGCCTGTCTACTCGGCTCTTGAGCCCGGCGCGCTGGTTTTGAATAGACTTGACTGCCTCATTAAAGCTTTTGTCCAGCGCTGCCTGTGACATCAACGAATCGGAGGCAGCCTCAGCAGCAGCCTTGCTCTGCGGTTGCAACGCTCTGGGAGTCTGTGGTGGCTCAGCCACAGAACCGGTAGACAGGCTTTCCAAAGCAGCAAGAGAGTAGCGCCCTGCCTGGCTGGCTGCCGCCACACGTACACAAGCTGAGTACATGTGAGCCGCCTGCTCTTTATTACCTGTCTTTAAATAGCAGTTGCCAAGATAGTAATAGACATCGCCGTCTTCTGGTGACAGTCTCGCTCGTGCAGACAGGAGCTGGATGGCACCAGGATAGTCGCCATGCTGGTAGGCAGCAATGCCCTTACCAGCCAGCGCTTTGGGATCCGGCTCAACAACATTGACTGCCATAACTGCTGGAGGGCAGGAACTGACAAACAAATAGATTACTAACAAGTAACTGAACAGAGAAAATTTGAGCATTACGCCACAAATACTACTCATCCTATCTATTAACACTCAAGACATATTCCACATACTACCTTGATTCATTCCATAGACAATTACATTCTCAGAAAAGCTACCTACGGTAATTCAGCGGGAGATTCACCGCAAGCTTTGCGGAGAATCGGCTTGTCGTTGCGGCGATTACAAGATATAATCACCGCAGCACTTGCGGAGTTTATGGCTTGTATATTCATGAACTACATGACTGGCCACTGTTCCGCTGGAGTAATGAGGCTCTGGCGAGACAGTTGTCCAATGTTCGTCATAAGCAGGGCCGACTCATCGGGCAAATGGAAGCGCTCGGATTCAAGCTTCAACAGGAAGCCAATTTTCAGACCCTCACACTGGATGTTTTGAAAACGAGCGAGATAGAAGGACAAGTTCTCAATCCAGAGCAAGTTCGATCTTCACTGTCGCGACGACTCGGGATCGATATTGCCTCAATCCCGCCAATCGACCGCGAAGTTGACGGGCTCGTCGCCATGATGCTTGATGCAACCCAAAACTTTCAAAGCCCCCTCACAGCCGAACGGTTGTTTGGCTGGCACGCCGCGCTGTTTCCAACTGGATGGAGTGGAATGCATCGAGTCAAAGTGGGTGGCTGGCGCGACGACAGCACAGGTCCTATGCAAGTGGTATCCGGCGTTGTCGGACGCGAGCAGGTACACTTTCAGGCACCACCGGCAGAACTACTCGCCAACGCCATGCGCAAGTTCTTTGAGTGGTTTGAACATGGTCCTGAAATAGATCCTGTCCTTAAGTCCGGCATCGCGCACCTTTGGTTTGTTACCATTCACCCATTCGACGATGGAAACGGCCGCATTGCACGCGCAATCGCAGATATGGCTCTGGCACGTTCGGAGCAAATTAAACAACGTTTTTATAGCATGTCCGCACAGATTCGCACTGAGCGGAAAGCTTACTATGACGTGCTTGAAAGAACACAGCAAGGGACGATGGATGTAACACCATGGTTAGAATGGTTTTTCGACTGCCTGGAGAGAGCAATTGATGGAGCACAGGGCACACAAGCTGCAGTCCTTCGCAAAGCACAATTCTGGGAAGCTGCCACAGTGATTCCAATTAATGCTCGCCAACGTCTCGTTCTCAATCGCCTTCTTGATTGTTTTGACGGCAAGCTCACATCCTCAAAATGGGCGAAACTGACAAAGTGCTCTCAAGATACCGCTCTGCGTGACATACTCAATCTCGTGAGACGCGGCGTACTAACGAAAGCTGAATCGGGTGGCCGCAGCACAAGCTACTCTATTGCAGAGTCGTTCTGTCCGGCAGTTAAAAGTAGCTGATGGCTCTGGGATCATCTAAGTGAGCAGGTGGACCATGCGTGTGCCACTTACTCAGTCGAGCAATTTGGACCGAGAAGCTCAAGTCCAATTAGAGCGCTGCAGCTCCTGCTTCAGCCACAGAGTGATCTTGTTCGCCTGAGCCGCCGCTCACTCCAATAGCACCTACTATCTTTCCACCTTTGCGTAACGGAATGCCGCCAGCAAAGATCATTATCCGTCCATCATTGGAAGCATGAATACCGAAAAACTGCCCGCCTGACTGACAGTGCTCAGCCAGGTCACGGGTGGCTATATCGAAGGCTCGTGATGTATAAGCCTTCTTGATAGAAATATCTACGCTTCCCAACCAGGCTCCATCCATACGTACATGAGCAACCAGATTTCCGCCTTCGTCAGCGACTGCAATATTCATCGGTTGTCCAATTTCGGCCGCTTTCTTTTCGGCTGCTGCTATCACCCGCCGTGCATCTGCAAGAGTCACCATTGCTGCTTTCTCCTTATTGTGCGCTCCAGTAGCCACAAAGGTAATGCACCCTTGTAAACACCTTCAACAATCCTTGTATGATACCAGAGCAGGTGGCAATCTACGCTGACAGCCCAGTCGCCCGGAGGCTGCTGCTAAATTGCTGGACAAAGTCTCATATCTGGCTCATTCACCATCAAGCATTCTGCTTGCTAGCGAAAATGCATTTGTCATACAAGATCGGATTTAACCAACTTCGTAATGTGTATATATTAAGACGAAACATTAAGTGTGATATACCTATAATATGGGGTAAACACATAGTATGTTTTAGAAAGAAATAGCGGCTTTTTTTTGGTGGTCGGAGTCTTCAGTTGTTAAGCAGTGGCACTTAACTCTGTTAAGTACATCTGTTTGTT
Organism: uncultured bacterium; assembly: GCA_903835185.1. Classification (GTDB taxonomy): domain Bacteria; phylum Cyanobacteriota; class Vampirovibrionia; order Obscuribacterales; family Obscuribacteraceae; genus CAILLX01. The sequence goes on from CAILLX010000133.1 coordinate 67,861, forward strand.
CCACCATTCATTCGCCAGGGAGCACCAGGACGATGCGTTATGGTTACCAGGATTCTGCAAGTCTGAGGCTCTCCAGAAGCTGGGGAGCTTGTTTAGTAGCTTGCTTCTTTTTTCTAACCACTGTATGCATGCCGTTCGTAGCATGCGCTCAGCAAGCAACTAGTGGAAGTGGCGCCAATGGCGCCACTTCGCCAGTCCAAACTGGAGCGAGCCACTCAACAGCCTGGTCGAGCCGGACTGCTACACCCCACAGCATTAATCTCGATCTATCCTCAACCAATGCTTCTGTCGTTTCCCACAATAAGGCTCCTGTGACCATCCTGGAAGCTGGCAATTCTAGAACCATCTCTGCTGGCACCGTGCTCACCCCCGCTGAGCGCTTAGCCGTGACCCAAACCTTAAGAACCGGGCAGCAACAAATTCAGCTAGGCTTAAACGGCAGTGCAGTTGGTGGCAGCTTTGTTATCAGTTCAAGGATGAGCCAGCTCGTAAACTCCCTGGTGATCCCATCTGGCGTGACCGCAATTGGCAATGTAAGCAAGACTGCAACTCTTAATCTTTCTGGCAATCTGACAAACGCCGGCACCCTTTACGTTGTCTCTTCCAACCCGGCACTTACTACCGCAACCATTAGCGCAGCTAACATCACCAACCAGATGGGAGCACTCCTGACGACAGTACTGCCTGCCAGCGGGCTGCCCGGCTTTAGCAACCTGCTCAGTAGCTTAAATTTAAACCTCACTGCAATTCAGAACATTGTCAATGCCGGAATCATCTCCAGCTCAGCTAGCCTAACTGCTAAAGCTGGGGGCTCAATTATTAACGCATTGCCTGCCGGTATGACCGGACCATCTCCTGTCATGCAAGCAGTCAACAACATTACCTTGCAATCTCAAGCTGGCAATTTTGCCAACGCTGGGCTTATTGCCTCCCAGACTGGCAACATTAATTTCACGACCGGGCAGATGATAAGCAACCTGCTTATGAACAATGCTGGCGGAACTCTCCAGGCATTAAATGGCACTATCAATTTTGGAACTTCTGGCTCAAACGCACTAACCAATTTGACCATAAGCGGCGGCGACTTTATTTCCAAACAACTCAATTTTAATAGTGGACAAGGCACAGTGACAGCGGACCTTGGTCAGGTGACCGGCACAATGAACGTATCAGCCGAACAGGCGCACATATTCGCCGACTCAAATAATCTTGTTTTAGGGAACGACTGCATAACCGGCGACCCAACTTTTGTGAGTACAGGAAACATTTCAATAGCTGGTCCAGTTACCGCTGGCGAAAGCCTGGCAATAATAGCTGGCGGCAATATCACTGCTTCATCCTCGACAGCATCAATTAGCACATCGGCAAGCACTGGTTCCAACATAGTGTTAATCGCCGGAGCTACACTCACATGCAGTGGTTGCGGTACGTCTTCGTCTTTGTCTGGCAGTTACGCCAGTGGGTCAGGCATTACTTCTGCTCAAACAGCAAGCGTTAGCTTCACCAGCAGCAACGGAGGCAACATTGACCTCACAGGTGGACTGACCAGCGGGACCATCATTGACACTCATGCCACTGGCACAAATGCTGCTGGCGGCAATGTGACTTTACTGGCATACAGCAACAATTCAAGTAATGGATATATTGCCCTGCCCAGCGGAGCTGGGATTAACACAGCAGGTACCGGCTCCGGCGCTAATGGCTCTGTTGTAATGTACGCAGGAGGCGTGAATGGCAGCAATTATGGCATTTCAGTTGGCAACATTCAGACAACAACAGGGAGTAGCACAGGGACGGTCGGTAGTATTACGCTCGCAACCGCACAGCCGGTAGCAACAAACCTGTCTTTCAGCTATCAAGGAACTCAGTCAGGTACAATCACAAACTCCGGCACGATAATATCCAACGCAGCAATAACTGCTGGCAACCTTACGACTCAAGGTGGTGCTGTATCAATTACTTCTGGAGCTGCTCTTAACGTTGGTGGTGTCAACACGGCTGGTAGCGCCGGCAGCGGCGGCAATGGCGGGAATATCACTCTTGCCTCAGTTTTCGGCGGCGTGAATATTAGTAGCAATATCAACAGTTCCGGTAGCGCCGGTGGCACCGGAGGGACTGGTGGAGCTGGTGGTGCTGTATTGCTGAATGCACCAGCCGGTAATATTAGCCTCACAGGGACCATTAACACTTCCGGCGGCGCTGGTGGCTCTGGCGCAGCGGCTTCCAGCGGCGGCACAGGCGGCGTCGGCGGGGCCATTTCATTGCTTGCCAGCTCAATTGCTCTGTCAGGTCCCGGCAATATCACCAGCAACGGAGGTGGTGGTGGCGGCGGTGGTGGCGGCAGTAATAATGGTGGGACTGGTGCAGCCGGAGGGAGCGGAGGTAGCGCAGGTACAATCACACTGGTAAGCAATACGCAGATCACTGCCGGAACAATTTCAGCAGTTGGCGGCAACGGAGGAGGAGGCGGCGGCAGTGGCGGCAGTGGTAGCGGCGGAACTGGCGGAGCTGGCGGCATAGGTAATGCCGGACAAGCCGGCGGAGCTGGCGGTTGTTGCGGAATGCAAGGCGGCGGCGGCGCCTATGGCGGCGGCGGCGGCGGCGGCAGTGGTTATGGCGGATGGTACGGTGGAGTGGGTGGTACAGGAGGATCAGGCGGCAACTTAACGGTTTTGGGCGGCAACACTGTCAGTATCGGCGCCATAACAACCTGGGGAGGCGGAGCTGGCGGAAGTGGAGGAGATGCTGGAGCTGGCGGTGGAGCCTCTGGAGCTGCTGGCGGTGGTACCAGTAATGCCTCTGGTGGTTCAGCAGGAGCATATACTGGTGGAGGAGGTGCTGGCTGGAATAGAGCTACCGGTGTTGGCGGTGCCGGGGGAACCGTGGGTGGCGCTGGTGGCTGGTCTGGTCTTTCCGGTGTCAGCGGAGGAGGAGGTAGTGGTGGAAACTGTGGAGGAGATTGCGGTGGCACAGTGGCTAACGTTGGTGGTGGCGGCGGTCCAACCGGCTACGGCGGCAACATAGTTATTGTAAACACTGGCGGATCGATATCCATATCTGGCGGTCTCAGTGCTTTTAGCTTTACCAAACCAGCCGGTTCGATTTCCATTAGCACACCTGGCACGATTACTGCAGGAAACATACGAACTGATAGCGGCACAATTGCTGGCAACGTATTGATCTCAGCCGGAGGAACCTCTGGAACAATAGTCTCGACTGGTTCAATCAACACAAGCACTGGTAGCGGCATCAGCGGATCATCTGGAAGCATATTTATCGGCGCCAATGTCAGCGGAACAAATGGACTTCAGTCATCGGGAAACTCAAATATAAGCTTTACCCGCGTCAGTACAAGCGCGGTTAGCGGACTGGATGCAATAACTGTCACGCCCAATGCCTACCTTTTTTATAACAATGGGCTAAGCCCGGCAAGCCCGCCAACTACTATCTCTGTAACCAGCAGCAGTGTCAATCTGTATCCTGGCGGTTACACTGCAATAGGCTCATCTGGCAGCCCAGTGAGCCTGACTATAAATCTCGGTAATGACAGCCGCACAATCGTACCCGTGACATCAGTTAACGGCATCTATCTTTCTGGCTTGACCGCAACCAATACCTCCGCCGGCGGAACCAATGCTTTCCAGAACAGTGGCTATCCTGTGGTTTTGTTCACTGGATCAACCATGCAGCTTTCCGGCACCATCACAGCCGCACCGCTCGCCGGCGGATCGCCAGGCTGTGTAAGCATTGCGGATGCTTCAACTACGCCTATTACGCTTGCGCAAAACCTGATCATAGGCCCGGCTGGAGCCGTGCAACTGGTGAGTTTGAACAGCATCGCCGGTATTACGGCCGTATCTGGAGCAGGGAATTCGCTCACGATTAACAGCTCTTCTTCCGTATTTTGCTCGGGACTAATTGACCTGAGCCAGGGCAGTGGTTCACTGACTCTCACAGCCGGCACCGCCGCAAACAGTGCAGTAACGCTCACCACAAATTCCACCACCTTAACCCTCAATCTTGGCACTGATAATATAAGCACACTGGCAACCGGCAACTCTTTAAACAGCTCAATCACTTATGGTGCTGGATATAATCTTAATCTGAGCATCGGGAATACGGTGCAAAATCTGACAATAAACAATAGCGCCAGTGCAGGTGGGATAGCAGTAACTGGTTCGCTGGGCAATGCGTCATTGCAAGCTCTGAGTCTGACAGCCGGAGGCAATATGACCATTGCTTCCCCGGTCACAGTGAACGGCGGCTTGACGCTTTCTACAAGCGGTGCCGGGACAATTTCTGGCGCCGGAACAGTGACCGCCAGCGGTATCTTTAATGTGAATACCGGAAGCAGTGGCACTTCAACTATCAACGCTGTAGTTTCCCAGCTGGCAAGTGTCTCCTCTGGCGCCTCTCTGACTATTAACCAGACCGGCTCTATTCAATTGAATACCATCAACGAAGGTGCTGGTTCACTAATTATTGGCGTTAACTCTGGAAGCAACATATTGGTTGCGGGGACGGTGACAGCAAATGGCGGCGTGACATTAACAACAAGTGGCGCTGGGACCGTTGGCGGCTCCGGCATGGTTGTGAGCAGCGGCACTCTCACGGTGAATGCCGGAATCAGCGGCACTTCTATATTCAATACACAAGTCGGGCAACTGACCAGCACAACTAGTGGCGCCTCTCTCAATATCAGTCAAACTGGCTCCATCCAGTTGAATACAAACAATGAAGGTGCTGGGTCTTTATCTCTTGCATCAAGTTCTGGGAACATAACACTAGCTGGCACAACTACCGCTCTCGGTGGAGTGACTCTGGGTGTCTCTGGCAGTTATACAATAGGTGGCACTGCAACTGTTGTTAGCAATGGTGTGTTAACCGTTAATGCTGGCAGCAGTGGCACATCTACCATTAATACTCAGGTGGCACAGTTGGCGAGCACAACTAACGGCGCTTCTGTGGCCATTAACCAGACTGGAGCCATTCAGTTGAACACAATTAACGAAGGTTCCGGCGCATTGAGGGTTACTGCAAACGCTACCTCTGGCTCCAACGCCATAACGCTAAGCCAAAACGTTTCGGCCGGCAGTTTAACTCTTATTACCAATACTAATGGCAACATAACTCAGTCTGCTGGTGCAATCACTACCACAGGCACTTTAACAGTAACTCTTACTGCCGGTACCAGTCAGGTCGCCAGCCTGACTCAAACAGGTAATAGCATCAACAACCTCACTGGCTCCGGCGGTTCTGGCGGCACAATCAACCTTAATAACAGCGGCAATGACCTGGTGCTCAACACATTCGCCAACGGACAAAGCCTCACAGTCTCTAACGCAGGACACATAACAACGAATAATGCGATTGCGCTTGGTTCAGGTTCCATCTCACTGACCGGCAATGCTGCTTCCGGCTCCGATGCAATCACACTCAGCCAAAACGTGACGGCCGCCAATATCACTCTTGCAGCTAATGCCAATGGAAATATAACTCAATCTGCTGGTTCCCTCACTACCGCTGGCACTTTGACTGTTAATCTTGCCAATGGTACTAGCCAGGTTGCCAACCTGGCTCAGACCGGCAACAACGTCCCTACTCTCACTGGCTCTGGCGGGTCTGGTGGAACAATCAACCTTAATAACGGCGGTAACGCGCTTGCACTCAACACATTCGCCACTGGACAAAGCCTCACAGTCTCTAACGCAGGACACATAACAACAAATAACGCGCTTGCGCTTGGCACCGGCGCTCTCTCTCTCTCCGGCACTGCTGTCTCCGGTTCTGATGCTATCACTATCAGCCAAAACGTGACGGCCGGCAATATTACTCTTGCGGCAAATGCAAGTGGCAACATCACTCAATCTGCAGGTGCACTCACTGTCTCCGGTAATTTGACCGTTTCTCTTGTTACTGGGACTGGCCAAGTTGCCAACCTGACTCAAACCGTTAACAACATCGCTAGTCTCTCTGGTACGGGCGGCTCTGGCGGTAACATCAACATTAATGCCGGGGGCAATGCTTTGACGCTCAACACATTTGCAAGTGGCCAGACTATTACTGTGACAAATGCTGGCAATGTATCCACGAGTAATTCCACATCGTTGGGTACTGGTGCATTAAATGTCACTGTCAATTCGGGAAACAATGTAAATTTATGCGGGACTTTTACAGCCAATGGTGGAGTGACACTGACGCTAGGCGGTACCGGGACCATCGGAGGCACCGGAACTATTGCCAGCACTGGGATTCTCACATTAACTACTGGTACCAGTGGTACATCTTCATTCAATACACAAGTGGGACAACTGACCAGCACTACTTCTGGTGCCTCTCTTAATATCAACCAAACTGGCCCCATTCAGTTAAATACAAACAACGAAGGTGCCGGTTCATTCATTCTTGGCGCCGCTTCTGATAGCAACATCTATGTATCAGGGACTGTGACTGCCAACGGTGGAATAAACCTTACTACAAGCGGCGCAGGCACAATCCTTGGCAGCGGTGCGTTGACAAGCAGCGGCACCTTAGTGGTAAATACTGGCTCTAGTGGGACATCTGCAATCAGCACCCAAGTCGGACAGTTAGCAAGCCAAAGTTCTGGCGCCTCCCTTGCGGTCAGCCAAACCGGTGCCATTCAGTTGAACACTATTAATGAAAGTACCGGCTCGTTTATGCTGGCTGTAACATCTGGAAATATTACGGTGGCAAACGCCTTAACAACAGGCAACAGGCTCTCTCTGGTATCCTATGCTGGAAACATTTCCCTTGGTGGCAATATTTCATCCGGCGGGGGCGATGTCTTATTGGTAGCCATGGGCAGCAACTCAAGCATTGTAGCCAGCACCAGTGGCTTGCAGATATCTACAACAGGAGCAGCCGGCAGCGGTAATATTGCCATGGTGGCGTCTGGCTCGAACAGCTCTATCAATCTCACTGGTTACACTGTCTCAACAACATCCAATGCTGCCAATGTTGGCGGCTCTGTCTATTTGGGTGCATCCAACACTATTACTGCCGGCTCTTTTACAACAGGCGGCGCACCAATGCTTGTTACAACAGCTGGTGCTAGTCAAACTATTACAAGTTCTCAACTGTCTCTCTCCAATGGAGTTGTTACTATAGGCTCAGTAGGCGCCAACCTGATCAAAACGCTTGGCACTCCTACTTCATACACCACTGTATCAGCCACGCCTACTTATACAACTGGCACATCAAATCTCTACCCGGAACAACTTCCTGGTGGTGGTTTAACTAGCTTCACAAACTCA
>CAILLX010000134.1 GCA_903835185.1 uncultured bacterium
CCGGACCAAATATTCAACAGCAAAACAACAAAATTAAATCCCAAAAAAATCAACAAAACAAAACAAGCAGCATGATACACTCAGTTCAAATCCGCACCAAGACAGGGATTGCCAATTTCAACTAAAAACGGGACAACCCCGGTTTTGCAGATTTGGATTTATTAGTCATAGTCCCTCCTAGTGAATTTTCTCACGGGGAGCAACTTTCTACGATCACTGTCTCCTATTTGGGGGAAAGGTCAAGAACCCTGTCTCGTTTGCAGCTGTCTGTAGTGGCGAGACAGAACAGAAAGGCGACCTGGTCAATGACTAGCATATGAGTCCCAATAGCTTCTGGAGCCCTGACAGATATGATATTTTTGTTGCTATGCAAGTTAAGAATCAAATCCCACCAAAGTCTACAACGGCTCATGCGCTTTCGCTGTTGATCCTTGTCGTATTTCTCTTTGCTGTCACAATTTGGGGTGCCTTTATTGCAGGGACATGTTTGATTGAACCAGATTGCTGCTTCCTTATTGCAACAGGAAGATGGATTATTCAGCATGGTCAAATTCCACAGACTGATCCGTTTTCATTTACATACTCTCTATTTTCTAATGGGCAACCTATTGTCATTTATCAATGGCTCTCGGAGATAGTTTTTTACGGAGTTATGTCTGCAGGAGGAGCAGTTGGGCTTGAGTGTTTTATCGTTGCACTCCTGAGCGTATCATATGCGATTCTGCCTCTTCGCATGTTCGAAATAGCTGGTATCCGTATCTTGCCAGCACTTGCCCTTGTGAGCCTGGTGCTACTGGCTTGTATTGGCAGACCTAGCAGCAGACCAGAGGCTTTTTCTTATCTCTTCCTGGCATGCTGGCTTGAGAGGATAGTGTTTATTCGCAACAGTGCTGGACACAAAGGGACTCTGGACTGGTCCAGTGTAATCGTTCTAGTGACAAGTATGTTGGTTTGGTGCAACATGCACACCGGCTTCATCACAGGAATTATTCTGCTGGCGGTGGTGGCGGTAATCACTACAGTAGACAGGCACATACTACACATACAGTGTGCTTCACCGTTGATTTTTTTTGTATCACTTCCTCTTTGTGCACTTGCTACTTTCTTCAATCCATATGGGGTGCGGCTCTGGGCTTATGTGTACCACCTGTGTACTATGCCAACCAATGCTACAATCCTCGAGCTCCGGCATATGTCATTTGCAGATATGCGCACTGGTATAACCGTACCGTTCACCATATTTTTCCTTGTCTCGTTATTTATCCTCGTGCAAAGCTTTTTGCGCGGAACAGTGAGAAAGCACGGTATCTTAGGCCCAGCACTAATGCTCATTGGTTTTGCACTTCCTTTTGTTGCTATGAGATTGACCGGTTTTTCTGTGCTATTGATGGCAAGCAGCATTGCCCTTCTCAACGAAAAACGCTTGACCCCCGTGGATAACAGGACAGTCCTGCTTAACCTTATAAATATGCATTTGAGCAATCTATGCAGTCCATTTAGCCCTAAATTGACATTATCGGTCGTAATATTTGCAGCCACTGGTGCTGTACTTCTGGGTGCCTTCACACTCACATCCACTGTGCCAATGAGTACCAAAGCTTTCACTCCACCATTCAAGGCAATCAAGTTTCTTTCACAAATATCTTATGAAGGAAATATGTTCAATGATCCTCATTTCGGTGATGTGATGATGTGGTATTTGCAGCCATGTCCAAAGTTGTTCATCGATTCACGCTATGACATTTACCCACATTCTCTAGTTACAGAATATTGGCAAATAGCTCGGGCACAGCCTGGTTTTGATAAATGGCTCAAGCACTACAACATACGTTGGATCATACTGCCACCATCTTTACTTCTCAACCAGAAACTCGCCCAAGACCCACAGTGGAATAAAGTTTACGCTGGTAATGACGCTATCATTTTTCACCGGAAATCGTGTGTCTTTGGCAAAATATAAGTAGTCCTGTTTTCTGACAATGGCAGTCGAAGTGGGTGCCGCTTGACAGGACGACAAGCCGGAATTCAAGTGCCCTTACCACCAGATCGTGGACAGCGATCGTAGAAAGTTACTTGAGCACAGACGCAGGCTGGTTATATCTGGCAACTTTCATTGATTTGTATTCCAGGAAGGTTCTTGGCTGGTCGATGTTATCAAGGTGTTCTACAATAGACAGCGACTTCATTCCATGCTGAACTACATGAGCCCAGAGGAATTTGAAACACAAATGCAACAGCAGCAGGCAGCCTGAGCAACTTTCCTTTGATCACTGTCCACACAAAAGGGTAAAGTTCACAATGCTTTTCAATCGCAACACCAGTCCTTTTCCGGTGGGAGACTCATAGTGACAATCGATGATTCGGTTCCAGGGGCTAACAACATGGACGCAAACAGGCAGCCCGGTACAACAGATACAAATGCGTCGAATGGAACAAGCAATGGCTCACCATTACGACACCGGGCAGAAGTGCAAATTATCTTTGTGCTCTGTTTGCTGGGCGTACTTGGACTTGCCTTTTGTTTATTTGTTCACAGACAGGTTTTTCCTGAAGCCTCAATAGACCTTAAAGTGCCCAGAGCGCAAATTCTCCAGATGTCAGAAACATGGGCTGCCGACCTTGGATATAAGAAGAAAAACGTCATTAAGTCGATAGTCTTTGGCTATGACGGGGTAGCAAAGACATTTCTCGAACACGAGTTTGGCGCCTCACAAGCCAATAACCTTATGAAAGACCAGATCCCGGTTTGGTGCTGGTCAACACAGTTCTGCCAAGAGTTTCAGCAAGAAGCCATGCGAATCTCCCTAAGTCTGGATGGGCACCTTGGCCACTTTTATCACAGAATCGAAAACGACAGGACCATAACTTCTATTTCGCATGATGATGCGCAGAAAGTTGCTCTTGATTTCATTACAAGAAAAGCACGTCTTTCTCTGGCTGGTTACAAATTAATAGTCGATCAATCTGTGACGCAGCTCCATAGAACAGACCATTCTTTTGTTTGGGAGGACACAACTCGACAATGGAAGGAAGCAAAGCTTAGAACGAGCATTTACATCTCCGGCAACCTTGTCACAGGGTACAACCATTACCTGTATGTGCCTGAGGTATGGATGCGAAAGCTGGGCACACTGAGGTCATACAATTCGCTTTTTCAAAATATTGCCCAACTGGGTAGTCTGGTCCTGAATACTGCAAGCATCTTTGTCTTTTTCTGGGCGCTGGTCTCTCGCAAGATACGCTGGCGTTTCACTTTGGTATCAGCCGGGGTGATGACAGTTCTATATCTGTTGAATTCTGCCAATAATTTCCAGATTGTGCTGAGCAACTATACAACTGAGGGTTCCTTCAACGCCTATCTTGTCAAGTACTTCCTCGGCACCGCGGCCGGTGCTTTGGGCAGCTTTATCGGTAATGCCGTGTTGTTTGGTACTGCCGAGATTTTGTACCGCAGGTACATGCGCAAAAACATTGCCATGGAGAATCTCTTTAACTTAAAGGCTTTGCGCAGTCCTCAAGTGGTTTGCGCTCTCATTGTCGGTCATGCCGCTGTCGGCATAGCGCTGGCGTGGCAAATGATCTATTACCTGGCGGGAAAGCACCTGCATTTCTGGTGCCCACTCGAAATATCTAATTATCAGGTGCTGGCTGCTTCGGTTCCCGCTTTTGCGGCTCTGTACATAGGAGTTTTTGCCGCAACCGCAGAAGAGTTTACCTACCGGGTGATTGGTTTGAGTCTTGTGCAAAAAGTCACAAGAAATTTCTGGGCTGCCAATCTCATACAGGCAGCCGCCTGGGGCTTCATGCACAGCAACTATCCACAGGAGCCAGCATTCGCGCGCGGCATTGAGTTGACAGTAGTAGGAATGTTGTGGGGATGGATTTATAAACGTTACGGTATAGTTCCTTGTCTAATCGGGCACTATTTATTTGATGCCATATGGGGTGTTATGCCGCTCATGTCATCTCATGAGGCAATACTGAAGCTCACGGGAATGATAGTTGTTGTTCCGTTCTTAATAGTCATTGCCTTTGCGCTTTACCTGATATCAAAAAGCGGCATCTTCAGAGATGACGCTCTGCTTGCCAATGTCACAGTGCATAATGCAAAGAAGGCAACTACAGAGCAGAAAGCCACGCCAAAGGTTGAGATATTTGAATATCAACCGCTTTTGCGCAACGTTAGAATGTGCCTTGTGTTTTCTTGTGTCGTAGCAGCGTTTTTGGTAGCGTTTCGTTTAGACGATCCAACTCCCAGACTAGGGAGTAATTTTCCGTCACTGTCGCTTCCAAGAGACAAGGCAGTGTCCATCGCCAGAAAATATTTGCTGGCAAATCATTACGGTCTGGACGGACAGCTCGCAGCAAGTGGGCTTTCCGCAGGTCCGGCAAACATGGGTGGCAACCTGCAGTATGTATTTGAGAAGCTCGGATTTCAGAGAACCAGTGAACTGGCAATAAAAATGGGCATGCCATATGTTTGGACGGTACGACTTTGTCGCCCGCTTGATCCGGAAGAGTACAAAGTACAGTGTGATGGGCAAGGAAAAATCGTAAGTTTCTATTTGCACAAAGCCGAAGACGCGCCCGGTCCGCCAGTATCTGAGTCTGTCGCAAGAGCTAGAGCAGAACAGTTCATAATCAAAATGAGTCCTCAATTTACACCACTCAAATTCGAAAGTGTTAAGGTTCACAAACGCGCTAACAGAACCGACTATGAATACACATTCACCTCGCCAAAATTCAAAGTGGCTGAAGCCGATTACAAACTTTATGTCAACGTAACTGGTGGTACTGCTTCCGGTGTTGACGGAGGTTGGAATATTCCGAGCAAATGGTATTGGGACCGCGATAAACGCACGCTCAAGGATGAATTTTTTCAAGTATTGGGCATGATAACCGGTGTCCTTATAGCGCTTGCTTTCATCTGGTGGCTCTGGGGAGTATTAAGAACAGGTGCGATTCGTTGGCGTCCAGCAATTGTATTCGGCTCGATACTGGGTGTCTTAGTTGTGGTTCCGCAAGCCATAAATACGCTGCCGCAAGCACTCAACTCTTACAACACGACTACACCGTTCATTACATTTGTGGTTACCAATCTTATTGGACGTGTGGGGGAAGTGGTTGGGTACTTTAGTCTTGGGTCTTTTGTCATTGCACTTTCGCTGGCTTCTTTTCACATTTTATTTCCACGCACATCCATAATTTCCATGTTTACCATGGCATTAAGGCAGGGCGAACATTCTTGCAAAAAGACGCAGGTTGACATGTGGATTGATGGGGTATTGGTAAGCTATGGTGGAATTGCAATTGTCGCAATAGTGGTTGCTGCCTGGGAAGCAATAACAAATTGTGTCTTGCCGTCACCGGAAGTGTCTATTGAGTCTTTTGGGACACTCTGCAGTTCTGCTGGTGGTCTTTCTCCAACATTGCATGCTGTATCCAATCTAATTCCAGCCGGTGCTGCCGTGGTTGTTGGTGCACCAATACTGGCCGGGCTTTATGCCAAGTTTTGCAAAAATCGCTTTTCAATCTATTTTACTCTTGTAACTATATTCAGCATTATTCTGCTTGGAGGCAGCCGGCACTGGCAAGATGCCACAACCTCCATCATTATCAGTGTTTTGATGTGTGTCTGGTTGTGGGTGTGGATGACAAAGTTAGCCAGAAAGAACTTCCTGAGCTACTTTCTAGCCGGTTATTGCATGATCTTAGTAGAAATAGCCAGTGACCTTTTCCACTTCAGCTTGCCTCTTTTTATGCAAGACTTTGTTGTCATCTCCTTTCTCTTTCTCTGGCCCATTTTTTATGTTTTTTACCTGAAACTCACCGGTCCTTTTGATGTTTCTGCACAGACCGGCACGACAACGCAAGCAGCAAGAAAGCCGGAAGCAAACTTGTGAATTGCCAGCCTGGCTTACCCTGCTTTTAATTGCACTTCAACTTCAAACCCTCTCACCTGACCGTTGCACCAGGCGATGACTCAATCTCAGTGCTTGCCCTCTTGTTTCACTTGCAAGACCTTTGCTGACACCAGCATGCCATATGGCTCGCTGGCCTCAACTGTTAACTGATCACCTGGTTGAATGTCAATTTGAAAGTGTCCGCTTACGTTGACCCATGACTTTGGAATAGCCAGACCAAGGTCTTCATTCTTGATCATAGTCATATCCCCTGTTTTAAGCAGCTCGCCTTCCGGACCCACTATAATCTCTCTGACTGTATGACCGTTGCTGAAAAGAGAAAACTGCCGACATGCTTGGGCCGCAATGTTCAGCTCCTGCTTATCTGGCTTCACGATACGATCAAATCTAATTATCAGTGAGCTGCGCATACGAAATCGTTTTTTGCTTGAGATAGCGCTCTCAACCAGCGTTCGACTGGGATTGAATTGTTCTATGTGTCCGAAGATGGCTGAACCAGCTGGCGCTATCACTCGATTATCCAGCTTCAGAGCATCCTGCAAAGAGCCTTCCACCTCCTGCCCTTCAGCTGCTGCTTTACTGTTAATACCTTTAGTAAAAGTGATCATAAACTTGAGTGAACCGCCGGACAACTCATTGTCACGAGCAGGAGAAGCATTTTGCTCTTCTGCAGCAGCCGGAGCCAACAGACTCAGCAAACACAAAAGTATTGTGGCAAAGGCAGCTGCAACAGCTTGCGCGCAATATACAGCCTGCCTATAGGATCGATATCGGATCATCAGAACTCCACTTCCGCCCGTCTCAATATCAAATTGCCGATGCCAGTATTTTAGCTGACAGGCACATAGTCTAAACTTAACAAGGTTTAGACTGTCGGCACGCATATGTAACAAATTCCCACTGACAATACTGCTGGAAACAAAGTGACATCGTTTTTAGGCACCTCATCCTTACATCACCTGCGGACAGCACTGTCCATTATCCTGCTTATGCTCATCGTGACCAGCAACAGTGCCGCAGCTGCCACCACCAACGTTCCAGCCTCGGACGGTAGAGCTGAATGTTCAGCAGACCTGCAAATCAGATCAATCCTGCATGATTTGCTTGAGCTGGAAAAGTTTAATCTGCGCTTCAACCTGGAAGCTTCAAGACAAGGACGCTGGAAAGCATGGCGCTATACCAGCCTGCAGCAAGCAAACAGTATTCTTACAAACAGTGGTTCAACTGTGCTTATGTCTGAGCGATTTCAGCACATAAGCAATCCCGGAGACAATCATGTTGGAGCTCTCATGCATGGAATGGCTTTAGGTGGAGTAGGACAGGTTATCGGCGGAGGCGCCTCATGCCTCGAGCTGGCACTAAACGGCTACCACCTGGCAAGAGCAAGCCGCATAGGCTTGTCTCCGGGAAAAGCCAAGCATTACGCAAAAGAACTCATTGGCAATCTGGATCACAAGCTTGCCCAGCTCAATCTCATCTGCCTGGACGAACAGCCGGCAAGCGATACAAAGGCGCTGCACCTTTTGGAGCAAAACCTGCTCACAGACATGCGCAACCTCTCTGTTGCAGAGTTTGCAAGATTCCATATCGGTGCCAGAAGAGTGCTTTGGGGTCAGCAGTCTTTCTATCTGCTCGATTGTGCCAAAAACACGGTAGGCGCTTTGGGCAATCTTGTTGCTTACAACGGGTTGCGTCACAGCAAAAGCAACCTCATAGCTCCTTCAGGTTTGCTCACAACTATATCCGGTGCATTTATTATTGCCGATCCAATAATATCCAGATTGATTGGAAGCTCTGTAGCAGCTTATGACCGCTTCAGGCTAAACGCAGATGGTATGAGCACAGCACCAGTCAGGCAACTTCAATCTGATACCGCATCACTGCAAGAGTTTTGCCAGCAGCACGTCTCCGGTCGGAATGCAGATATGCTCCCGACACTGACAAGAGTTGTCATATACGAGCACACCAGCCAGCGATTTATAGCCCAGGAGCAACAGAGCTCCAATGAGATTCGTGCCGGAGCACGTGAAACAGTACAGAATATAAGCGCCGGGGTTCTGGTAGGAAGCACAAAATGTGCCTCTGGTATTACGACTCTGCTAGCAGGTTTACCTTATAAGAACAACCCGCGCAGAGCAAACCTTCTCATGGATTGTGGCTCGCTCGCTTACACAGTAGGTACCGGCTTTGCTGTTTGGGAACAGTTAAGAATTCAACTGACAGGACAGTCCCAGTATTGCAGGCTGAAAGCTAATAAACGCCTACCAGCGCAGCTTGTCAACACACGCATTGAGGAGCTGGAGCAGATGCAAAAGTCACTGGAGTCGCTCTAGAGAGACTGGCTACTGCTGCTTACTGTCATGAAATCCTGGATAACTCCGCCAAGTCCCAGACTACCTACATTGATCGTATTGATACGCTCCAAGTGGGAATCCCCCCAGTTCCCGATTGACTGCAATCTCCTTATACTGGTCTCATTCAAGCTAGAAGGACAGATCAGCCTTGCAAATCAGAGATGCTAAACAACTGCTCAGCTTAGATACCAGAAGAACAAAACAATGATGTCATACACAGCCACCTCAGCCTCCAACCAGCAAGTCACCCGCCCGAGTGACAAGGCGCTGCCGCCGGCAACATTTATTTGTGACAGCTTCAACCAACCGGAAGCAATAGTATTTGGACCGGTCATGGCTGTTGAACCACAACCTCCTGTCACATCCAATCCTTACCTGGGACTCTCATTCCGCAGCTCCTATTTCCGCTAACATCCAGCTGCTACTTACTCAACCTAAGCCCACAGCGAAGACGTCAAGGACCTGGTGCAACGACCTCATTCAGACAAGAGACACAGCTGGTTAAAACAGCTTGAGCATTAGTTGTGCCGCCTCTCTGTTGCCGGCTCTGTCACGCCGTAGCTGATATGAGATTTCATCATTATTAAACAGAAGCCGACCAAGCTCGGGTCCGCAGTGACGGCAGTACAGCCCGCGAGAATAACGGGGACGTCTGTGCTGGGAGTAAATCTTCCGGCAACTTGGGCATTGAGCCTTCCATTTACCATCCGGCATCACTGCAGAAGTTTCACACGACCTGGCCGTACAACCCAGAGTGGCACACATCTCTTTCCAGACAGAATCATGCCCGTGCCTTGTGCCTACCAGAGCATGTGCAATCTCGTGCAGGAGTGTATCCATGACATGCTCACGTTCATTACGAAGCACATAATGCCTGGAAAGCTCGATACTTTTGCGATCTTCCCGGCATAAACCTAGCTGTCGCCTGCCATTGTTAAGCCTAAAAGTCCAACCGTCAAGCCGATGCTTGCCGATTAACAGGTGCGCTAGGTGGTTGGCTTCAAGTATATCCATGCGACAGGAATAAATTACCAGAGGAAGACCAGCACTGCAACAGAGCAAGTCAAGATTCTCAGATAAAAATTGACACCACTGGTAGTGGTAACCGGCATGATACTATTGATAATCTTACAAACAGTGCCATCCACACAACGCCGGATACATAAAGTGGACAACGATTTGCTGGAATAATAGGAGACTGTAAAATGCAGAAAGACATGAAGTTCTACTTGGGCATTATCTTCCTTCTCCTCTCATGCCTGATTCCAGCTCTGGGCTTCTGGATCGCTGGGCTGCCGCTGTCGCTACCTGTCAAAGGAACAATCATAGGATTGCTGACTGTAGGCGGACCCGAAATCATGGCCATTATTGCTGTGGCAATGCTAGGCAAGAGCACATTTGACCTTGTCGCCGGCAAGGTTTTAACTGTGTTGAGCTGGCTTGCGCCACGGGGACAGGTAAGCAGGAGACGTTATCAGCTGGGGCTTGTCTTTTTTATACTTCCAGTTGTTCCCACCTACGTCATGTCCTATGCCCCGCACCTACTGCCTGATACATCACCAGAGCGACTTTATGTGAACATACTGGCTGATTTGATGTTTATCAGCAGTCTTTTTATTCTCGGCGGAGATTTCTGGGACAAACTGCGCGCCTTATTCATTTTTGATGCTAAAGCACAGTTTTCCAGCTGTCCGTCCTCAGCAACACAAAATTAGTCGATATGTTATATTGCATGCCAGTCCGGCTGCCATAATTGATTATTGTGCATTGATTAAGCATAGATGGTTGTCCGGTGAGCTCACGGCAATTTAGAGCCGCACCCGCTAGCAGCAAAGGGACACTTGCTTGCCTAACCAGAAAAACAGTCATCCCTATAACAGCACTGGGCAACAATTATCAGCAATAGCAACCATCCTTTTACTGAGCAGTTGCTCTTCTGGCAACCATAGTGAGCAGGATGCAAAACAGATTGCCAGCGAACCAGCTCCGGCAGTAGTAGTTACAACTGTTGCTCAACGAAATGTCCCAATTTACAGCGAGTTTGTCGGTCGCACAGATGCCAGCCAGACTGTAGATATTCGTGCCCGTGTCGAAGGGGTCCTCGAGCACTTCAGTTTTAAAGAAGGTGATTTCGTCTCAAAAGGACAGCTGCTCTTCTCTATTGACAAGCAATCCTGGCAAGCAGCGCTAGAGCAAGCTCAGGCAGAGCTAGCTCGCGCAGAGGCTGAGGTGCAACATGCTCAGCAACAGCTAAATCTCAAACGTGAGCAAGCAGAGCTGGCAAGCCTGGAATCAGCATTGGTCCTGTCCCGGCAAGATTTAGATCGGGTTGTACCTCTGGTGAAAGATGGAGCTCTGGAAAAACGCCAGCTCGACGTCGCTGTTGATACAGAGAGAAGAGCCCGCTCTTCTGTGGAAGCTCAGAAAGCTAAAGTGAGAGACACAGCTCTCAACCAGGATGTTGAGCTCAAACAGTCCAATGCTCATGTCTCAGCAGCAAAAGCAGCAATCAAGCAAGCCTCGCTTAATCTGAGCTACACTGCAATCAGCTCCCCGTTACGAGGCATCATTGGTAAGGTTAAGGTACATCCAGGCAACCTGGTAGGCCGTGGTGAAAACACACTCCTGGCAACAATTTCTGCAGTCGACCCGATAAGAGTTGACTTTAGTGTAAGTGAAGCTGCTTACCTGCGGACAATTAAGAATAGAACGGGACAGGGAAGCACGATACCACTGCAACTTGCCCTCGCTGACGGTTCCACCCACCCATATCAAGGCAGGTTCAAAACATTAGAGCGTGCAGTCAATCCGCAGACAGGCACAATTAGTGTCCAGGCAGAATTTCCCAACCCGCAAGCAATTGTGCGTCCAGGACAGTTTGCCCGCATAAGATTAGCGGCAGAGCAGCGCCAGGCGGCTCTGCTTGTTCCCCAGCGCTGCGTGCAAGATGTTCAAGGGGTAAAAACAGTAATGGTGGTGCGCCCGGACAATAAGGTCGCTTTGCGCACCATTCTCTTAGGCCCACGCTATGAGAGCTTCTTCGTCATTGAAGACGGCTTGAAAGCTGGTGAAAAGGTTATTCTGGAAGGATTGCAAAAAGCCAGACCGGGTGAGACTGTAACTGTGAGCTCCACAGATTCATAACTCGGAGGCGGCGTTTTGAAGGAATTTGCCCGTTTTTTCATTGATCGACCAGCTTTTGCCATAGTCATCTCGCTGGTTATTCTTATTGCTGGAGCTCTCAGCCTCACTCAACTGCCTATTGCCCAGTATCCCCAGATTACGCCACCGACAGTCCAGATTGAAGCCTTTTACCAGGGGGCCAACGCAGCCGTAGTCGAACAGAGCGTAGCTACTCCTATCGAGCAAGAGGTCAATGGAACAGAGAACATGATTTACATGTCCTCAAAGAGCTCTAATGATGGCAGATATGTTCTCACCTGCACTTTTAGAGTTGGCACCAATCTGGATATAGCTGCAGTCGACGTACAAAATCGTGCCATGCGGGCTCAATCAAAACTGCCGGCAGAGGTGATAAACACTGGCATAAGCGTGAGAAAGCAATCTCCGGACATGCTTATGGTAATAACCCTCTTTTCACCTGAGAAATCATATGATGATGTCTTCCTGAGCAACTATGCCAAACTCAACCTTACTGACCAGCTGGCCCGCGTACCTGGGGTCGGTTCTGTACAGATCGTAGGAGAGCGTGACTATTCAATGCGCATCTGGCTGAGACCGGACAAACTGTCTCAGCTCGGGCTGACGGCAGCCGATATAGCTCAGGTAATTCGCGAGCAGAATGTTCAGGCACCAGCCGGCTCAATCGGTCAACCACCAACAAAAAAGGGAACTGACATTGAATACAGTGTCGACATCAAAGGCCGACTCACCGAGCCGGAAGAGTATGGCAATATTATTGTCAGGACCGGCGACGATGGTTCAATCTTGCGTATCTCCGATGTAGCCAGGACAGAGCTCGGCGCTAAGGAGTACAAATCTTTCGGACGCGTAAATGGCACGCCGGCAACAGTAATTATCATCTATCAGCTACCAGGCGCAAACGCTCTCTCTGTCGCTAGCGGGGTCAAGAAAACTTTAAAAGGGCTCGAACACAACTTCCCACCAGCGCTCAAATACGAAGTTTCTCTCGACAACACTCTGTTTGTCACAGCATCAATAGAAGAGGTTCAACACACTCTTTATGAGGCAATCGCCCTCGTCCTTTTAGTCGTCTTTGTCTTTCTCGGTAGCTTCAGAGCCACTGCTATCCCGATGCTTGCTGTGCCTGTTTCCTTACTTGGGACATTCGCCCTTTTCATTCCGCTCGGTTTCTCTATCAACCTTTTGACACTCTTCGGACTTGTCCTGGCCATCGGGCTGGTAGTAGATGACGCCATTGTTGTAGTTGAAGCTGTCGAAAGCCAGATTGAAAAAGGCTTGACTCCAGCTGAGGCAACTGTAGTGGCTATGAACGAGGTGTCAGGTCCGGTAGTGGCTATCGCCCTGGTACTATGTGCAGTTTTTGTCCCAGTAGCTGTCATGGGAGGGATCACAGGAGAGCTATACAAACAGTTCGCTCTCACTCTGGCAGTTTCAGTGCTTCTTTCAGCTCTTGTTGCTTTGACATTAACGCCAGCTCTCTGCAAGTTAATGCTGACACACAAGCAGCCCTTAGGCGGACCGTTGGGATGGTTTATCAACTGTTTCAACTGGCTCTTCAACCTGGTTACACAAGCATACCTGGTAGCAGTGCGAAAAATGATACGCTTCTGGGCACCCTCTCTTCTGGCATTAGCATTGCTTACAGGCGCGGCTGTCTATATGCTTAAGATGCTTCCGGTTGGCTTTGTTCCCGGAGAAGATCAAGGTTATCTGATGGCATTGCTGACTTTACCTGACGGCTCATCTTTAGAGCGCACAGATGCAGTAGCAGCAAAAGCCGAGCAACTGCTCAAAGCTATTCCTGGTGTCCAATCTGTAGTGACAATGGGTGGTTTCAACCTTCTTACCGGCTCTTACACCTCCAATAGCGTCACTCTCTTTCCAATTATGAAACCGTGGGCACAAAGACCCGGAGCTCTGCTGAGCACCGACGCAATCCAGGTGAAGCTTTACCAACTCCTCGGCAGCCTCCCGGAAGCAGCCGCTGTGGTGCTGGCGCCACCACCACTTCCTGGTCTGGGCACTACAGGGGGTTTTCAATTCGAACTGGAAGACCGCTCCGGCTCCACCACACTTGCCGAACTTGCAGTTACAGCCAAGAAACTGGCAACGGCAGCACAGCGTTTACCAGCACTCTCATGTATATACAACAGTTACAGAGCCAGTATCCCACAGATCAAAGTGGACCTGGATCGTGACAAGATCTCCTCTCTGGACACACCACTCAAAAGTGTCTTTGACAATCTTCAAGCTTATCTTGGCGGCTTGCAGGTAAATGACTTCAACCTGTTTGGCAGAACTTACAAAGTAATGGTTCAGTCTGAGCCGGAGTTTCGCTTAACACCGGACAATATAGGGGAGATTTATGTACGAAGCAACAGCAACCAGATGCTGCCGTTAAACACAGTGCTCAACGTCAGTTCAGTCACTGGACCTGATCTTATTCAACGCTACAATCTCTTCCGTTGCGCTGAAATTAGCGGAGCTGCCGCACCTGGATACAGCTCTGGCACTGCTCTTGCTACTATGGAAAAGCTAGCAAAACACGAGTTGCCGCGAGGCTACAGTTTCGAATGGACCGGTACAGCATTTCAGGAGAAAGAGGCAGGCGGCGCACAGGCTCTTATATTTGTCCTTGCAATTGTGCTGGTATTTCTTTTCCTGGTAGCTCAGTACGAAAGCTGGTCTATCCCATTCTCAGTGTTGCTGAGCGTACCGACCGGAATATTTGGAGCCTTCCTGGCTGTTACTCTCAGAGGACTGGTTAACGATGTCTATGCTCAAATTGGACTGGTAATGCTCATCGGTCTGGCCGCTAAGAACGCTATATTGATAGTCGAATTCGCTAAAGAAAAACGCAACGCCGGCATGTCTCTAGCCGATGCAGCAACAGAGGCAGCCAGATTGCGCTTCCGTCCCATTCTAATGACCTCGCTTGCCTTTATCTTCGGAGTCATACCACTGGCAGTAGCCGAAGGCGCCGGCTCTGCTTCACGCCACTCTTTAGGAACGACTGTCCTCGGTGGCATGACTGCAGCAACTGTGCTGGGAGTATTCTTCATACCTGTCCTTTACGTAGTTATAGAGAAGATAAGCGAAACACTGCGCAACTTTGGCGGCAAGAAGCAAGTCAAACAAGTAGCTTCCGAAGCGGACAACGCAGTGCCGGACACTGCAGACACTTCCCATAAGGTGAACTGATATGAAGTGTCATATCTGGCACAGTGCAACCTCTGCCTGAGGCGGTGCGAGAATCTGTAGCAGCTTGAGAGAAGAGAAAGCACAGTAGCAACAGCTCTCACTTGCTGCCAGTGCACAGCGTCACTATTAAGAGGCTCCAGGTAATTGTCTGGCAATTGCACTATCTAGCCAGCAGCCTCCTCGGCTGACTGTACGTATGGCATTAGCTAAGTCGTTGTTGTCCGCTATCTTCAAGCAGTAGCCATCGGCGCCAGCATCAAATGCAGCAGAAATATTTGAAGGCTGGGCATGACTTGTAAGAATTAGGACCCTCATCTGTGGCATCCTTGCTCTAATCCGCCTTGTCGCTTCTATACCATCAAGCTCTGGCATCTCTATGTCCATAAGGATTACATCCGGGTTAAGCATGCGAGCAAAGATAATAGCGGACTTGCCTGAGTTCGCCTCTCCTACAATCGTAAAATCTGCGTACTTGCTCAGTCTTGCCTTAAGTGCCATACGAATCAACTGTTGGTCGTCCACAAGAAGCAGCTTAACTTTCCCTCTAGTGTGGATCTCATTCATGATTACATCCTTTACATACAGTCACTTTGCAATGAGCTCCAATGTTGTGCAAACCAAGATTGAGCGTACTGGCAATCTCCACTTCTTCAATTCTCAGCCTGTATTGTCTACTATATATATCTGCCCACCCAGCTCATCTACT
This sequence comes from uncultured bacterium, assembly GCA_903835185.1. GTDB lineage: Bacteria > Cyanobacteriota > Vampirovibrionia > Obscuribacterales > Obscuribacteraceae > CAILLX01. The sequence continues at coordinate 15,351 of CAILLX010000134.1, forward strand.
GATGCCAACGTCATGTATCTGAGATTGAGATCTCGCTTATGCGCTAAGCACTTCGCATTTTGCAACTGACCCTGTATTTATTTGGGAAGTAGCTGCCAGACTATCCACAATAATTTTATAGCCCTGTCTTGGAGCAGTAAAAATTATGGATGGACCGCCCGGTTCCTGTAGTTTTCGTCGCAGTGTCTTGATATAGGTTCGTACAGTCCCTTCGGAGACCTGATTGCCAGACTGCCAAAGTCTAGCGAGCAGAGCATCAGCAGTAAAGAAATAGTTTGGATGCCTGATAAAGAACTCGAGAAGTTGGCACTCTTTAGGTAGAAGCCTTATTTCAACTCCGTCCCTTGTTAAACATTTACAGTCCAAATCAAAAGTATAATTGTGAAACTGGACTTTACGGTTATAAATCTGATTTGGTCTGCGCAGAAGTGCTCTGACATAGGCCGACAATTCCTTTGGACTTAACGACTGAGACAGACAGTCGTCTGCACCAGAATCAAGCGCCTTAATTCTGTCGCACTCAGCACTGCTGTCAACCAGCACCACGATACGACTTGTACCGCCAATAGATCTATACTGAGCACATATTTCGATGGCACTTAGTAGCGGTATTTGCCAGTCTATAATGCACACATCAAAATAGTCGAAGCAGAGATACTCTAGTCCGGCAGCGCCATTAGTTGCAACAGTAACTGTAAAGAATTCGTTCGTAAACCAATTATGTAATAGTTCAGCTCGATACTTATTACTGTCAACAAGTAGTAATTTAGCCATAGGTAATTCCCCACCAACGGACCATCCTCACTATCTGGCCACCATTACCATCAATACAAAAGAAGTCGCGCCTGGCATCCCCTATGCGAATCACTACACGGTGTCAGCCCAGGCTAGAAAGGCTTACAACTCACTGCCCGCCTGCATCCCATTGCATAATCGTTACAAAGCATTGGTTGTCCGTGCCTTTAATAGCACACAAGTTGGCTGTCATCTGCGCTGTACGCCGCGGTCAATTGGCTGCTGGGGAAAACCCGAGTGCCACTCTTCAGTGTCACCCGAATCCACATCGATTATGAGTGGTAAAATTATTTTCAGTGGGACAGAAACTTGGATTAATCTTCAATGGTCGCAACCTCGCAGTGGATTGTTCGGGTTTTATATTCATGTTGTTGTTTAAATGACCGGACACATCTGCACTGAACTGAAGGAATTTCGGTAGCCATAATCTTCTGCAGAACATACAGATGGGTGGATGTATGAGCAAAAGAGCCGGCAGACAGCAACTGCCTGAACAGTTGGAAGTTAGTATATGGCACAGTAACGACCAGCCGGCACAGGACGCCTGGTCTGAAATTGTGCCAAATGAAGGCAGTGGGGTGATTTGCCAGACTCTGGGAATTGAGATTCTCAGAGACATTGTTGAACAATACTTGTGCCTTCTTAACACATTCGGTGCAGTGTATGAAAGGGACGGGAAACTGGCATATGGCAAGTATGTCTCACCATGGTGTCGGTTTCTAAACAAAGGCGCTCCTTATTTCGACGGAAAGGATGCTAGCGGTTCATTGTACTGTCAGCAATCTTGTCTGGAGATCTCAAAAATTGCTATAGAGACAGGACGACCGGCTGACCTTCCTTGTGCTGGTGGTATCAACAGTTATGCCTGTCCAATAACAGCTGGAGAGCAAATAATAGGCTCTGTCAGTGTGTCCTACGGAGCCCCCCCAAGTGATGATCAAACTTTAGCTGAAATTGCCAGGAACTGCGGGGCAAGCACTGTACAACTGCAGCAACTAAGTGAGTTGTATCCGGTGCGTTCCGAGACACTCATCAAGCAGACCATACAGTGTGTCACTAGCTGTGCCAGGCTGATCGGCAAGATTGTTCAGCAAAGACTCAATGACGAATGTTCTAAGAAGCGGTTGTCGATGCTGAACGCAGATCTGCTTGAGCAGTGCCAGCACGCACAGGACGCTTATAAGCTGATGTCTAAGCTTGTAGCAGATATGGGCAACGAAATTTCCAACCCAATAAACGGAATTATTAGTATTAGTCGCATGTTACAAAGAACAAATCTTGATGATAGGCAAATGGCATTTGTAAATGCAATGACTGGAGCAGGCGCCTCACTTCTTGCAATTGCAAGTGATTTTCTCGATGTCAGCAAGATGGAAGAAACCAAGCAGGCTCAGGAAGAAACAGAATTTGATCTGGCACAGTTAGTCAGAAGTATCTGCGAACAGTTCAGTACTGAAGCGACTTCCAGACAGGTGTCTCTAAGAACAATCATCGACCCACTAATCCCACTGCATGTATGGGGTAATCCAGAATGGATTCATCAAGTTCTCAGCAATCTTGTCAGCAATGCAATTACTTGCTCCCAGTCTGCTGAAATAGTAATCAGAGTAGCCGTCAAGTCAATTGGAAATAGTTCAACAACTGTTCTGTTCTTTGTGGGTGATCACAGCACTCAAATGAATGGAGAAGGGCGGCAATTTGTGGAAGCTAGCGACTCAATCAGCAAGGCAGTTGGCGACAGCAGGCTGGAACTCTCCCTGTGCAAGTGGTTAGTCGAGCTTATGGGCGGACAGATCGGTTGTGAAGGATCTTCCTTCTGGTTTACCGTCCCGCTAGAGAGAGCCAAAGAAGCGGTTCTTAGTGGGCACAACGATCTAAGTGGAATGCGAGTGCTGATAGCTGATGCTCGTCCTAACTCGCGCAGGCTTATTAACACATACATACGTGAAGCTCAGATGGAGCCAGTTGTCGCTTCGACAGCACAGGAAGCAACACGTTTGTTAAGGCATGCCTACATGGATGGAAATGAATGGGGTTGTCCCGTTTTTAGTTGAAATTGGCAATCCCTGTCTTGGTGCGGATTTGAACTGAGTGTATCATGCTGCTTGTTTTGTTTTGTTGATTTTTTTGGGATTTAATTTTGTTGTTTTGCTGTTGAATATTTGGTCCG